>CANCFZ010000026.1 GCA_947377425.1 Flavobacteriaceae bacterium | reverse complement strand
AGAGATTTTCCGTTGCCACAATATTCGATTTCAATCGTTCACGGACAAATGAAACCAGCCGAAAAAGAAGCCGAAATGCAACGTTTTGTAGCTGGAAAAACCAATATCATGGTTGCCACAACGGTTATAGAAGTTGGTGTAAATGTTCCAAATGCGAGTGTTATGGTTATAGAAAGTACCGAACGTTTTGGCCTTTCACAACTGCACCAGTTGCGCGGTCGTGTGGGTCGTGGAGCCGAACAAAGTTATTGCATTTTAATGACTGGCTTCAAACTTAGTAACGACAGCAAAACCCGAATAGAAACTATGTGTCGCACCAACGACGGGTTTGAAATTGCGGAAGTCGATTTGAAACTTCGTGGTCCAGGCGACATTATGGGAAAACAACAAAGTGGTATTTTAAATTTGCAAATCGCTGATTTAGTAAAAGATAGAGATATTCTAATGCTAGCAAGAGAACACGCCATGAAACTATTAAAAGAAGATGCTTCCATGACAAAACCAGAACATCAAAAAATGAGGCAAATTTTTATAGAAATGAGTGCAAAGAAGAATATTTGGAATTATATTAGTTGATTAAATTTTCAAATATTATAAAAATTTTATTTATTTCAAGTTAAGATAAACACTATCTATTTTTTTACTTTTCTTTAATGTGATTAAAAACAAATAACTTCCAAACTTGCTTATTGGCTAAATCACTGTTTAAATAAATATAGCCTATCTTTGCAGTCACTTGAAACAGTTCAAGATAATTACAATTATGACATTCAACGATTTAAATTTATTAAAAAACATACAACAGGCACTAACAGAAGAAGGTTATGAATCGCCTACTCCTATTCAGCAACAAGCAATCCCTATTATTTTAGAAGGAACCGATTTAGTTGGCTGTGCTCAAACTGGAACTGGAAAAACTGCCGCTTTTGCAATTCCTATAATTAATTCATTACACCGATTGGTTGGATCTTCAGCTAAGAAAAAACTAATTAGAACTTTAGTAGTTACTCCAACTCGTGAACTTGCCATACAAATTGACGAAAGTTTTAATACTTACGGAAAATATACTAACATTCGCTCAATGGTTATATTTGGTGGTGTTAGCCAAGTACCACAAGTAGATCAATTGAAAAAAGGCATTGATATTTTAATTGCTACACCTGGACGACTTTTAGATTTACACAAACAAGGATTTATTGATTTAGACCATTTGCATTTTTTAGTTCTTGATGAAGCCGATCAAATGCTTGATATGGGATTTATTAATGATGTAAAAAAAATTGTAAAACTAACTCCAGATAATAGACAAACGTTATTATTCTCTGCTACAATGCCAATGGCTATTCGTGAGTTGGCAGATACCTTTTTGACAAAACCTAAATATGTTTCAGTAGATCCAGTTTCATCTACGGCCGAAAAAGTAAATCAAAAAGTATATTTTGTTGGAAAAGAAGACAAACGAAAACTATTATATCATATTATTAGAAATGATAAAATCGAAAATGTTTTAGTTTTTACACGAACTAAACACGGAGCTGATAATGTGGTGAAGGCATTGAAGAAAAATGGCGTTACAGCTGAAGCCATTCACGGAGATAAATCTCAAAATGCTAGACAACGAGTTCTGGATGCTTTTAAAAACAAAGAAATTTCTGTTTTAGTTGCTACTGATATTGCGGCTCGAGGAATTGATATTGAAAGTTTACCTTATGTAATCAATTTTGATATTCCAAATATATCTGAAACTTATGTACACCGAATTGGAAGAACTGGAAGAGCTGGAAATACTGGTTTGGCAATTTCGTTTTGTGCAAAAGATGAACAACCTTATTGGAAAGATATTGAAAAATTAATAAAGATTAATGTAAAAATAGAGAAGGAACATCCTTATCCGTATACAGATGAAATTCCAAATCCGGATGCTAAACCAGATTTAAGAAATAAGAAAAAAGAAAATACTTCTAATTCAAGAAAATCAGAAGCATCTAAACAAAACAAAAAACGTTGGTATTAATCAACGTTTTTTTTGTTTATAAGATTATTTATTACTTGAAATAATTTGGCTTGTTCAAATGGTTTTATGATTATATCATTCATTCCACACGACAAAGCTTGCTCCATTATTTCTTGTTTATCAAAAGCTGTTAATGCAATAACTGGAATAGTATATCCTTTTTTTCTAATCAATCGTGTTGTATCAAATCCATTAATAATAGGCATATTAATATCCATAAGAATTACATCAAACACTTCGGTATCCAATAGGTTTATTGCCGCATAACCATCTTCAAGAATAGTACATTTAAAGTTATTGTTTTCTAATATTTTTTTAGTTACAATTTGATTGATTTTATTATCTTCAACTACTAATATTCTATGCAATTGATTCAAAGATAAATCTACCTCAATATTATTAATTATTTGGCTTTTCTTAGATTCATCAGCCTCAAATCCAATAGTAAATGAAAATGTTGTTCCCTTACCTTCTTCACTCTCCAAATGTATTTTACTGCCAAAAAGCTCTGTAAGTTTTTGAACAATTGACAAGCCCAAGCCAGTTCCTTGATAATCGCCTTCTTTACGTTCTATTTGAACAAATTTTTCAAAAATTTTCCCTTGATCTTCTTTGGCTATTCCAACTCCGGTATCTTTTACTTCAAAATATAAGTAATGTTTAGAACCCTCGACTCTATCTAATTTTGCAGCTACTGTTACACTTCCATCTTTAGTAAATTTTAATGCGTTACTTACTAAATTCATAAATACTTGGGATAAACGTAATTTATCTCCAATTAAAAACTCTGGTATATTTGAATCAATTTCGGTATACAGTTTATTGTTGTTTTTTATAGCAATAAATTCAAGAGAATCTACAATAGTTATAACTTCATCTGTAACATTAAAAATCATATTCTCTAATGTGATTTTATTTTCTTCAATCTTATTTATTTGAAGTAAATCATTCACAAGAGACAATAAATAACGAGCAGAAAACTTTAAGGAATTAAGATGCGGACTATTAGCTAGTTCTTTATGTTCATCTAAAATTATATTGGTAATGCCTACAACACCATACAGAGGCGTTCTTAATTCGTGGCTAATTGTAGAAACAAATTGGGTCTTGAGCTGTGAAGCTTCTTCTGCTTTTTCTTTAGCAATTTTTAATTCAACATTAGCTTGTTTTAACTCTTTGTTGGATTGCTCTCTTAAAAAATTATTTTTATATAAAGAATACATCAATAACAATAGGATAAACAAGATAATAACAAAAAGCAATACAATTAATTTAGATTCTTTTAAATCTTTAGATTGTTGATGTTTTTCGCCTTCAATTTTATTTATTTCTCTTTCAAGTTCTTCTAATTCTATTTGGCTACCAGCAATTTTAGCTTTCTTTAAAAGTTCTTCGTTATAAAGTTTACTTTTTAAATCTTTATACAACGTAAGATAAACAACTGCTTTTTCGTATTCTTTATTTTTTCTTAAATGATTTGAATAATCAAGATATATTTCACTTAAATTTGAATTAAGCAAATCTGATTTAATATCTTTTCCTAAATTAATTGCTTGATTATAATAAATCTCTGCCTTTTCATTTTGATTGAAATGACTAAAATAAGAACCCATCAATGATGTGTATGACATTTTTGCCTCAAGCTCTCCATTATTTATAACAAAATGTTTGCCTAAATCTAAATATTTTTTGCCATTTTCATAATCCTGAATATCAAAATAAGCAATTGCTATATTTAACTGAGTATAAGTTATTTCTGTAGAATCTTTTAACTTATTAGAATAAAACAAACCCTTTTTATAGTATTCTATTCCTTTCTTATAATCAATTCTTCTATAAGAATAAACGTTGCCTAAATTATTATAAATCCAATCTTTTAAAGAATCATTTTTAGCTAAATTAGCATGGTTTAATGCTTTTTTATAATAATCAATTGCTTTTTTTGAATCAATATACTCTTCAAAATTTAAGCCAATAACATTATAAGCTTTGCTCATTAGAACATTATCATTAATTTGATGCGCTTGTTGCAATGCATTTTGAGCAATTTTTAATGATTTTTCACATTTTAAATCATAAAAAGCATCACCTGAGGCAATTAAATCCTTTTCAATTTGCTTCTTGGAGATTTTAATTTCCTGAGATAAAGCAAATTGAAAAAAGAATAGCGCAATTAGTAGGACTATATTTTTTTTAATTTTCAACATTTAATATTTTTATAGAATGACTTAAAGTGGGGCTTTAATTTTATAAAAATATAAAAAAAATCCCAAACTAAGTTGGGATATTTTGTAAAATTATTAATTTCTAATTAACTTTCTATATTTTAAACGTTTAGGAGTTAAATCACCACCCAGTCGTTTCTTTTTGTTCTCTTCATATTCAGAAAATCCACCTTCAAAATAATAAACTTGAGAATCACCTTCAAAAGCTAAAATGTGTGTACAAATTCTATCTAAAAACCATCTATCGTGCGAAATTACAACAGCACAACCAGCAAAATTTTCAAGTCCTTCTTCTAATGCTCTAAGTGTATTAATATCTAAATCATTGGTTGGTTCATCTAATAAAAGTACGTTTCCTTCTTCTTTTAAAGTCATTGCAAGATGCAAACGGTTACGTTCACCTCCAGACAGCGCTGAAACTTTTTTGTTTTGTTCGCTTCCACCAAAGTTAAAGCGAGAAAGATAAGCTCTTGAATTTACTTGTCGTCCGCCCATCATAATTAACTCTTGTCCGTCACAGAAATTTTCCCAAATAGATTTATTTGGATCAATATTAGAATGTGCTTGATCGACGTAAGCAATTTTTACAGTTTCTCCAACAGCAAAAACACCACTATCTGTTTCTTGTTCACCCATTATCATTCTAAAAATTGTGGATTTACCAGCTCCATTTGGACCAATAATTCCTACAATTCCAGCTTGTGGAAGTGTAAAATTTAAATCATCATATAATAATTTATCTCCAAATGCTTTAGCAACTCCT
Source organism: Flavobacteriaceae bacterium (assembly GCA_947377425.1). Taxonomy (GTDB): domain Bacteria; phylum Bacteroidota; class Bacteroidia; order Flavobacteriales; family Flavobacteriaceae; genus Flavobacterium. The sequence goes on along the minus strand of CANCFZ010000026.1, from coordinate 12,224 downwards.
TTGGCTTCAATAACATTAGTTCCTAATCTTGGACCATTTGGAATATATATTTCTAATTTTTCATCTAATTCTTTTTGATCTTCATTTAACAGTTTATCATAGTTTTGAAGACGTGCTTTTTGTTTGGTTTGTCTTCCTTTTGAACCTTGTCTAACCCATTCCAACTCACGTTCAAGAGTTTTTCTACGTTTAGAAGCCGTCTTTTCTTCGAGAGCCATTCTACTTGATTTTTGATCTAGCCAAGAAGAATAATTTCCTTTCCATGGAATACCTTCGCCTCTATCTAATTCAAGAATCCAACCAGCAACATTATCAAGGAAATACCTATCGTGAGTTACTGCAATTACAGTTCCTGCATATTGTGCTAAATGTTGCTCAAGCCAAAGAACTGATTCTGCATCCAAGTGATTGGTTGGCTCATCTAATAATAAAACATCTGGTTGTTGTAATAATAATCTGCAAAGAGCTACTCTACGACGTTCTCCTCCAGATAAATTCTTAATTGGAGTATCACCTTCTGGAGTACGAAGTGCATCCATTGCAATTTCTAGTTTGGTATCTAATTCCCAAGCTCCTGATGCGTCAATTTTATCTTGCAAATCGGCTTGTCTGTCCATTAGTTTTTGCATTTTATCTGCATCTTCATATACTTCTGGCAAACCAAACATATCATTGATTTTATTAAACTCTTCAAGAATAGCAACTGTTTCAGCTACACCTTCTTTTACAATTTCAATAACGGTTTTACTATCGTCAAGTTGTGGTTCTTGTTCTAAATAACCAACAGTATATCCTGGTTGAAAAACAACTTCTCCTTGATAATTTTTATCAACTCCTGCAATGATTTTTAATAATGATGATTTTCCAGAACCATTAAGTCCGAGAATACCAATTTTTGCTCCATAAAAGAAACTTAAATAAATATTTTTCAATACTTGTTTATCACTTCCTTGGTAGGATTTACTCAATTTTTGCATTGAGAATATCACTTTCTTATCGTCTGACATATAAATCTAAATTATGTTATTTTTATAAAATTAATGGGAACAAATATATTAATTAATTAAACAAGACTATTTAACTAATGTAAATTAATAGTATAATTTGTGAAATATTAAGAATTACTTAAAATTTATGTTAAACCACAAAAAAACACAATATTATTTTATAATTTAGCACGCTTTTTTATTTATTAAATTAAATAACCATATCATAAAAATGAAAAGAAATATAGTATTAAGTAGTTTGTTTGTCTTATTATTAGCCTTTACAAACTTTGCTGTTGCACAGACAACCAAAACAATGACGAAAAAAACACCAGATGGTAGAATTCGTTGTTTTACTACTGAACATGAAGAATATTTAAAAATTAGTGACCCTACTAGAGAAACTAGAGAGCAGTTTGAAAATTGGATAGCTCCAAAAATTGCAGAAATGAAAGCTAACAAATTAGCTAATACTACAACAATAATTACTATTCCTGTAGTAGTTCACGTAATTAGTAATGGAGATGCAATTGGCAGTGGTGAAAATATATCTGATGCTCAAGTTTTATCTCAAATTAATGTTCTTAATCAAGATTTTAGAAAGTTAATTGGTTCACCAGGATATAATTCAAATTCTGTTGGAGCAGATGTTCAATTAGAATTTTGTATGGCACAAAGAACACCAACTGGTACTGCTACAACAGGCATTGATAGGGTTACAAGAACAGCTTCAAGTTACTCAACAGAAGCTGCAACAGAAACTATGAAGGCCGCTACGAGCTGGGATCCAACACAATATTTTAATATCTGGTCTGTTTTCTTTTCTAATTCTACTTCAGCAGCAATGAATGGTGTTTTAGGATATGCTCAATTTCCAAGTACCTCTGGTTTATCCGGATTAGCGACTAATGGTGGAGCTGCAAATACTGATGGGTTAGTTATTGAATATAGAGCTTTTGGAACTTCTGATATTGTACCTTCACTTTCTGTTAATGCTCCTTATGATAAAGGAAGAACTGCGTCACACGAAATTGGTCATTGTTTAGGATTGATACACATTTGGGGAGATGCAACATGTGGTGAAGACTATTGTGCAGATACTCCTGTAGCTCATACTTCAAATTTTAATTGCCCAACTGTAACTAACTGTGATGGTACAGGAAACGAAATGGTTGAAAACTATATGGATTATACAGATGATTTATGTATGAACATATTTACTTTAAACCAAAAAGAAAGAATATCTGCTGTTATGACAAATTCACCAAGAAGAGCTTCTTTAAAGACTTCATTGGCTTGTTCTCCGCCACTAGCTAGTAAAGAATTTGAATATTTTAATTCAATTAGAATAGTTCCTAATCCAGTAAGGGATGTTTTAAATATCACTATTGGTCAATCTGAATTACCAGATAGCTTAACTATTTATAATGAATTAGGACAAACAGTTTTGTATAAAAAAGTGTCTAGCAATGAAGATTTATCTGTAAATACAGATTCATATAGCATTGGTAACTATATCTTGACTTTAACTAAAAATAATGCTTCAAGAGCATACCACTTTATAAAAGAATAGTAAAAAGATATCTTTTATAAAAAAATCCATTGTTTATTTTGACAATGGATTTTTTTTACCAAATAATTTCATTTTTATTTTTACTTTTCAAAAACTCATTAGTTTTACTAAAATGTTTGTTTCCAAACCAAAATCCTCTATTAGCGCTCAATGGTGATGGATGTCCTGATTCTAAAACAAAATGTTTACTTCTATCAATCTTTGTTCCTTTTTTTTTAGCAAATCCACCCCAAAGCAAGAAAACAACATCTTCTTTTTCGTCAGAAATTTTCTGAATTATTGAATCTGTAAAACAATTCCATTTCAAATGTTTGTGACTATTAGCATTATCTTTACGAACAGTTAAACTAGCATTTAACAGTAAAATTCCTTGCTTGGCCCAATGTTCTAAATTACCCGAAGTTGGAAAAAAAACTCGTTCAAAATCAGTATTAATTTCTGTAAAAATATTTTTTAAAGAAGGTGGAATTGAAATACCATCATCAACAGAAAAGCATAATCCATTGGCTTCGCATTTAGAATTAATTTCACCATGATAAGGATCTTGACCAATGATTACAACTTTCAAATCATCAAAAGAACATTTTTCAAAAGCCATAAATATATTTTCTTTTTTAGGAAAACAAACACTTGTTTTATATTCATCGTCTACCTGTTTCATTAATTCAACAAAATAAGGTTTTTGAAATTCTGATGCTAAATGATTTTGCCAAGAACTATCTTTAATGATCATAGTATTTTTTTTCAAAATTATGAAATTCCAACTTAAATAACTTTGTAACTTTGAAACTTTGAAACTAAACTAATGATATCAATTACAGACAAAACGCTTCAAGACTTAGAATTTAATACTATTTTGGAAACCATTTCAGCTATTTGCAATACTGAAATTGGAAAACAAAAGGCTTTAGAAATAACACCGCTTAAAGATAAGGAACTGTTAATGAGTTCGTTGTTTCAAACTTCTGAATATGTTTCTTCGTTTACTAATAACAATGCTATTCCAAATCATGGTTTTGAAACAATTACTAATGATTTAAAAATGTTGGCTATTGAAGATAGTTTTCTTGAAGTTGGTAGTTTTAGAAAAATTGCTACTATTTCAGAAACGGTAAATACTTTGATTTTATTTCTAAAAAAATTCAATGATTATTATCCAAAACTACATGAAAAATCATCAACTATCGAATTTACCAAAGTCATTATCCAAAAAATTGATGAAGTTGTAGATAAATATGGCGTTATAAAAGACAATGCTTCACCTGATTTAATTAATATTCGTAGAGATATGAGTTTGGTTAGAGGCAAAGTAAATCAAAGTTTTGGTATGGCATTGAGTCAATACAATTCTCTAGGTTATTTAGATGACATCAAAGAAAGTATTGTTGAAAACCGTAGGGTTTTAGCAGTTTTAGCTATGTATCGCAAAAAAGTAAAAGGTTCTATTCTTGGAAATTCCAAAACCGGAAGTATTGCCTATATTGAACCCGAAACTACTCTTAAATATTCTCGAGAATTAAACAATTTAGAATACGAAGAACGCGAGGAAATTACAAGAATTTTAAAAAAATTATCTACTGATGTTAGACCATTTTTAGAATTAATAAAAAAGTATCAAGATTTTTTGAGTGATATAGATGTTATCGCTGCAAAAGCCAAGTATGCCAATAAAATTAATGGTTTACTTCCAAATATTATTGAAGAAAAACGATTATTTTTTAGAGAAGCGTTCCATCCTATTTTGTATTTAAACAACAAAGAAAAAAAGGAAATTACTTATCCGCAAACAATAGAATTGACCGAGAAAAATAGAATCATTGTTATTTCTGGTCCAAATGCAGGCGGAAAAACTATTTCGTTAAAAACAGTGGGATTACTTCAATTGATGCTTCAAAGTGGGATGCTTATTCCTGTTCATGAACGAAGCGAAACCTTTTTATTTGACAGAATTTTAACCGACATCGGAGACAATCAATCTATTGAAAATCATTTAAGCACATATAGTTACCGATTAAAAAATATGAACTATTTTTTGAAGAAATGTAATTCGAAAACTATGTTCTTAATTGATGAATTTGGTACAGGTTCTGATCCTGAACTTGGTGGTGCTTTGGCAGAAACTTTCTTAGAAGAATTTTATCACAGAGAGGCTTTTGGCATAATTACTACGCATTATTCTAATTTGAAAATTTTAGCAAATGAATTGCCTTTTGCTTCCAATGCCAACATGCTTTTTGATGAAAAATCGTTAGAGCCAATGTATAAATTGATTCTCGGTCAAGCAGGGAGTTCGTTTACATTTGAAGTTGCACAGAAAAATGGTATTCCCTATGGATTAATTAACCGAGCGAAAAAGAAAATTGAAGGTGGTAAAGTTCGTTTTGACAAAACCATTGCAACACTTCAAAAAGAACGCTCTAAAATGGAAAAAACATCTTTAAATCTAAAAGAAGAAGAAACCAAAGCTCGAGAAGAAGGAAAGAAAATGGAAACCATTAATATAAAAATTCAAGAAAAACTAGAACGATATCAAGAATTGTATGATGCCAATCAGCGATTAATTTATGTTGGACAAAAAATTGATGATATTGCAGAAGTTTATTTCAACAATAAAGACAAGAAGATATTAATTGGAGAATTTCTTAAAATGATAGAAATAGAAAACTCTAAGCGAAAAAAACTTACTGTAAAAGAAAAAAAGGTTAAAGAAGTAATTAAAAAACAAGTAGTTGAAGAAGTTAAGCTTATTGTTGAAGAAATTAGATTTGAAAAAAAAGAAAAGAAGATAAAAGCAAAAAAAGAAGAAGAAAACAAACCAAAAGTAGCTCTAAAAGTTGGACATAGGGTACGAATGATTGATGGAAAAGCGATTGGTACCATTGATAAAATTGAAAAAAATAAAGCTATTGTAAACTATGGAGTTTTTACCTCAAAAGTTAGCTTAGATGCCTTAGAGTATGTTGATGCTCTTAGAAAATAAATTATATTCATTTCTTAAGATAAAAAAACAATCCTTTTTATACTTCTCGTAATCCGGATAGGTGTCTGTTACTTTTTTTTTATTGCTGTAACCAATTCTTAAAATCAAAGAAATTTTGTGGTGCGACTCCATGACCAATTGGGTATTCTTTATAAACAATATCAATGCCTAACTGTTTTAATTTTGGAATTGAATTTCGAGCCCAATCTACAGGAACAACTTGATCTACAATTCCATGAGATGCAAATATTTTCAGATTACTAAAATCATTTTTATCAAAATTTTCAGTGGCAATTTCTGAATTAAAATAACCACTCATAGCCACAACTCGTTGCACTTTTTCGGGATAAGAAACCGCAATTGCATAACTCAAAATGCAGCCTTGACTGAAGCCTATTAAAGTAATATTATTAGCATCGATTGGATAATTTACAATCAATTCGTCAATAAATTTTGCAATTAAATCTCTCGATTGTTGCGCTTGTCCGATATCAGAAAATTTATTTTCGTCGGCATCAAAGTTAATGGCATACCAGGCATAACTGCCATACATCATATCAAACGGAGCACGAGCCGAAACTATATAATACTCTTCGGGTAATTCTGTAGCAAACGAAAATAAATCTTCTTCGTTGCTACCATAACCATGAAGCAGTAATAGTAAAGGATTTTTTTCTAATTTTATTTTGGGTTCACGAACTAAATGGTGTAGTGATAAATTCATATTAATTGCATTTTTTTATTTTTAAAGGCTTCATTTTTACTATCGAATCATCCGATTCTAATACTTCAAAAGCATCTGCATAAAACCATTTTCCTTTTTTCTTTTGTAGATAATCTCCAATTTTATTTGGATCTAAGATTTCTCCATCGGCATATTCAAAAGCCGCTTCATGTATTGCAAAGTGATGAATCATCGTCCAATTGTTGTTGCATAATGAATAAATTTTACAACTATTAAGATTGCTAAAATCGCAATAATCAATAACTAAGGCAAGTTCGTCTTTTTTATCATTATTGTTATCTCCGATATTAATCAAACAATAAACGCCAAAACTAGTTCCTAAATCAAGATTTTTAATTTTTTTATTTGATGATTTTAGTGATGTTTGAATTGAATTTTTGTAGTAATAGTCAACCATAGTATCATAATCATCAATGAAAGGCACTTCAGTTATACCATTCTTTTCATTTTTGGAAGTATGAGTTTCAAATAAAGTATCTAGCTTTTTATCACCGTTAAAATCTCCAATAACAGACTTACTTTCTAATTTTTCAAATTGAATTTTTGCTTTTGTTGAATTTGTAGCTCCAACTAAAAGGAAGATTGAAAAAAGTAAGAGAGTTATGGTTTTCATTAAAAATTACTAAACCATTTTTGAAACCATTTTCCTAATAAGGGTAGCGGAGTAGTTTCGCCTTTTGCTGCAGAAAAAATTCCGTAAATAGTCAAAACAGAAATGAAAATCCACATAGGAGCTGCAACCATAACACTTTCAAAATAGCTTATTGAAATTCCAAGTATAATAAAAGTTAAAGTCAATCCCAATCCTTGACGAATATGAAATGATGCAAACGGATTTTTATTTTCAGAATTCATTGATAAGGCAATTAAAACGCCAACAATTAAGATGTAACTGGTTATTGCTGCTGATTTTCCGTCGTTTATAATTTGTTTGTCCATTAGCTCAAAATTAATTGTCCATTATTACAAATTCCAATAGCTTTTCCTTTCATTTTGGTTCCAAGAAAAGCGGAATTTTTAGATTTTGAAAGTATGTTTTCTTTTGAAAAAACCCAATCACTTTCGGTTGTGAATAAAGTTAAGTTGGCTAGGTTTCCTTCAGCAATTTCGGTAGATTTTAATTTGAAAAGCGTTCTTGCCGAAGTCAATTTTTCTATGATTTTGTCTAAAGGTAAAACGGTTAACAAAGCACCAAAGGCACTTTCCAATCCGATAGTTCCATTTTTAGCCAAATCAAATTCCATTTTTTTATGTTCAATATCTATCGGATTATGATCGGATGTAATCATGTCGATTGTATTATCTAAAACACCTTTAATCAATGCCATTCTATCGCCGTTTGTTCGCAATGGTGGTGTAACTTTATAGCGAGTATCGAAACCGTCTAACTTTTCATCAGTTAACACTAAATTATGAATGGCTATGCTACAAGTTACTTGCAATCCTTTATCTTTAGCTTCGCGAATTAATTCCACCGATTTTGCAGTTGAAATTGTTGGAATGTGTAATTTTCCGCCAGTATATTCAAGTAAAAACACATTTCTTGCTACAATCAATTCTTCTGCCAAATTCGGAATTCCTTTCAATCCCAATCGAGTAGAAACAATACCTTCATTAACAACTCCACTTCCTTTAATTTTTTCATCTTGGCAAAAAGCAATTACTAATCCGTCAAAATCTTGTACATATTGTAAACCAATTTTTAATAAATTAGAGTTGGATAAGCTTTTTCCATAATCTCCAAAAGCTATTGCTCCCGAATTTTTCATGTCAAATAATTCAGCTAAATCGGTTCCATCACTATTTTTGGTTAAAGCTCCAATTGGGAATAATTCGGTTGCTGAAGAATTGGCTTTTTGTTTTACAAATTGTATTTGTGATTGATTGTCTATAATAGGAAAAGAATTGGGTTGTAATGCAATTCCAGTAAAACCACATTTTGAAGCTACATTTAATCCATTCGCAATGGTTTCTCGGTCTTCAAATCCGGGTTCGCCAAAGGAAACACTACTATCAAACCATCCTTGAGAAATATGCAAATCAGCATGTTTTAGTTCTTCATAATCAGATTCAGAAGAAAGATTTTTGCCAATCTTTTCAATAATACTATCGTTGATTTTTACATCAACTACTTGGTTGTGAAAATGACTCTTTGGGTCAATAATCTTGGCTTCTCGGATTATGATTTTCATAACTAATATATTGTTTATTTTAAAACACATAGAGACATAGCTATTTTGTGTTTTTATTCTTTTTTAGTTTGTAATAGAAATAAAATCTGAGATTTTATTTTCTTATGATTTCTATTGAACTCTTTTTTTTAAATCAAATCTATGTTTCTATGTGTTTTAAAAAATTATTTTACAAATTTTTGAATTAAAACTTCTAACGCTACAAATAATAAGGCTAAAATAACAAACCATTTCCAAAGCTGATTGTCGGCTCGATTGGCTTGAAGTGTATCAAATATTGAATCTATATTGCTAATTTCTTTAAAATCGGAAATGGCATCGGTATTGATGTTTGCCAAATTACTTTCGGTTCTATTGTAATTAAAACTGATGTTTTCTATAGGTTGATTGTTGTTATAAACACTAAAATTCCCTGCTTCTTTTGGATTGTCATTGAATGTTAATTTTACTTTACTATTCAAAATTTGTTGGATAGGAATAAAACTTTCTTTGTCGTTTTTCACATTTACAATTTCGTCTTTACCTAATTTTGTTTCTACAATAAAAGGTTTGTTTTCTCCAATAATTAAGGCATTAATTCCAGTTTTCTGAGCATTTTGTCCCATATTGTAGAATGTCGGAACAATGATTGGGGAATTCTGGAAATTACTATTGGTTTTATTAATTGGTGCAGCAAAAACATAAACTGATGAAATGCCATTTTGAATAGCACACAAAAATGAAGTTTGATCACTATATCCCAAAACCATTGGAGCCGAATTACTAATTTCAAAAGATGTTTTAGTATTTGGATACTGAAAATTATCAATTTTTTTCTCAAAAACACTACTAAATAATGGATGACTAAAGTTTATTTTTGTCACCATTTTTTCAGAAGCTCCAATGGTTTTGAATTGGATTCCACCAAAGTTGGATAAAAAAGTATTCAAATTTTGAACTGAACTTTCTGAACTCGGAATCAAAACTACATTTCCACCTTTTTCTACAAAAGATTTTAAAGTGGTTTGTAGTGCTTGCGGAATATCTTTCAATTCATTTAAGATAATTGCATCTTGTTTATCCAATAAATTATAATCTAACGATTGCAATGAAAAGTTACTATAATTGAATTCTTCAGCTGTATAAATTTTAGAAAGGAAACCACTTTTTTCGGGTTCGCCAATACTAATTACATTGCTTTTTTGTGGTTTAGCTAAACTAAAATAATAGTTGTTGTCGTATTCTAAACTATTGTCTGAAATAGAAACAGAACCATGAAAATCTTCTTTTGGAATGGTAAAATTGATAGTTTTGTTTTTAGTTTCAAAGTTGACTAACGTTTTTGCAATCAATTTATTTTTATTGTACAAAGCTATCGGAATGTCTTTAAAATCTTCACCATAAGCATTCAATTTCACACCAATTTCATAGAAGTTATCCATCGTTTGATTGATAAAAACACTATCAATGGCAATGTTATCTGTTTTTTCAGCTTCTGGAGTAATGAAATATAAATTTTCGCCGTCTTTGGTTTTGCTGACTTGATTAGGTTTTAATCCAACAGCATCAGTAATCACAACAATGTCTTTATTGAAAGCCGATTTATGTGCTTTTATTTTTGCCAAAAGATTTTCCAATTGAAAAGGCGATGCGCTGTATTTTAAATTCTGTAATTCCTTTTGAATGGATTTAATATCGGTGTTCCAAAAGTTTTCAGAACAAGTTATTAAAGAAAAATTGGCGTTTTCAGGAGTGTGTTCCAATAAATCTTGAACGGCACGTTTCAATAATTCACCTTTCTGACCTTTGGCTTGCATACTGAAGGAATTGTCTAACACAATATACAATTCGTTAGTAGCATTCTTGCTGTCTTTGGCTTTAAAAAATGGTTGTGCAAAAGCAATAATCATGAATGCTAATAATAACATTCGGGTAGCAAGCAGTAAATATTTTTTAAGTTTCGAACTTTTACGTGTCTGTAAGGCAAGCTCTTTCAGGAACTTTACATTGGTAAAATATTCGGTTTTGAATTTTCGTAATTGGAAAAGATGCACCAGAATTGGAATAACCAATAAGAATAGGAAATAAAGAATTTCTGGGTGTTTGAACTGCATTTCTATATAGAATTTGTCAAAAGTAACAAAAAGTTTAAAGGTTTAAAAGTTTAAAGGTTTAAAATTTTTATAAAACTGCTAACTGCTACTAATCACTGAAAACTATTTTTTCTTTTTGGCATCACGCTTACGCTCCACACCACGATTTCTAGATTCAGTTTTTCTTGGTTTGGTTTTGGCTGGTCCACCCAAATTCACTTTTTGATTCTTTTTAGACTTTTCGTGAAATGCTTCTCCGCCTTCTTTTTTAGGTTTCTTTAAAAGTTGTTTTACTTTCTTTTTGTCTTTTTCAAATTCTAAAAGTCTTACAGCCACTTCAACTCCTTCTGGAAAATCTAGAAATTTGATTTCTTTTTCCATCAAAATCTCGGCTTGAATTTGGATTTCTTCTTCACTCGGACTGATAAAACTAATTGCAGTTCCCGATTTGTCGGCACGACCGGTTCTACCAATTCTGTGGATGTATTGTTCCGGAATTTCAGTAAACTCAAAGTTGATAACGTGTGTAACATCCGAAATATCCAATCCTCGCGCCATTACATCGGTTGTGATTATTCCTCTTAATTCGCCAGCCTGAAACGATGCCATCGTGTTCAAACGGTAATTTTGTGATTTGTTGGAGTGAATTACACCAAATTGCTCTGGATAAATTTCTTCAATGCTATTGGCAATTAAATCAACTGTTTTTTTGTTGTTTGCAAAAATCAACACGCGAGAAGTGCTTTCGTCGGTGTTAAAAATATGTTGTAACAGATTTAATTTGGTCAAGAAATTGGGTGCATAATACCCTAATTGTTCTATTTTTTCTAATGGTGTTCCCGATGCTGCTAACGAAACTTCTTCGGGTAGTTCAAAATATTCATCCAACATAGCATCTACATCATCAGTCATAGTGGCTGAAAACAAAATATTTTGACGTTTGTTGCTCATCATTGTTAACAACGAGGTTACTTGAAAACGAAATCCTAAATTCAAGATTTCATCAAATTCATCAATAACTAATTTTTGAAGTGAATCAAAACGAATTACATTATCTAAAGCTAAATCCATGGTTCGTCCAGGAGTTCCAACTAAGATGTCAATTCCTTGATAAACCGCTTTTTTCTGGGTGTTGATGTTTACGCCACCATAGATTCCGAGGGTTCTAACCGACATGTATTTGGTTAAGTTTTCAATCACTTCTACAATTTGAACCACCAATTCACGTGTTGGCACCAAAATAACTACACGAGCCGAATCGGTATTGACAAATTTCCATTGTTTTAAAAGCGGTAATAAATACGCTAAAGTTTTACCTGTACCCGTTTGTGCAATTCCCATTACATCACGCCCCGACATGATTACGGAAAACGATTTTTCTTGAATTGGAGTAGGTGTGGTCAACCCCATGTCATCAATTGCTTTTTGTAAAGATTTAGGAAGATTAAATTGCTCAAAAGTATTCATTGCGTAGTATTTTTAGCAAAGGTAGGGAATTCTTTTTTGGGAAGGGAAACAATACTAATAGTTGCCTTAAACAAATGAGCCCGACAAAAAATCGGGCTCATTATTAACTAATTCTATTATCTTTTTAATGAAAAGTGTGCTTTAAATTGTTTGAGTGCATCGACTTCGTTATAATCTACTGTGAACCAATAATCCGTTGAGGGCATTAA
>CANCFZ010000025.1 GCA_947377425.1 Flavobacteriaceae bacterium | reverse complement strand
AATATCTAAATGACATTTCAGAAATTAAAAACATGATGAGTCAATCATCAAGATTTATTTCATTAAGTGGACTATCAGGAGTCTTAGCGGGAATTTATTCATTAGTTGGAGCTTGGTTAGCTTACAAAACAATTTATTTTGATACTTCGACTATGGGCAACTATAGAAATTTAATCATTTCACAAGAAGCAGTTTATCAATTACTATTAATTGCAACCACTGTAATACTACTTTCAATAGCAACAGGAGTAATTTTAAGCATTAAAAAAGCTAAAAAGAGCAACGAAAACATCTGGAATTCATCTTCAAAAAGGTTAATAATTAACTTTATGATTCCATTAATAACAGGTGGAGTTTTCATTTTATTTTTATTAGAAAAAGAAATGCTTAGTTTAGTAGCTCCTTTAACTTTAATTTTTTATGGTTTAGGCTGTGTAAACGCAAGTAAATATACACTTGGCGATGTAAGATATTTAGGAATCACAATGATAATTTTAGGATTACTATCCACTTGGTTTTTAGGTTACGGATTATTATTTTGGGCACTTGGATTTGGTGTTTGTCATATTTTATATGGAAGCGTGATGTATTTTAAATATGAAAGAGATTAACTAAAGTCGTTATGAAAAAAAAAATAATTTTCGTATTTTGCTTATTTATAACTTTTTTTACTATTGGTAAAATAGTTAGTAATAATGCTATTTCAGTTTTTAAAAAAAATGACACCAAATTAAAAACTGAATTTAAAGACGGCGATGTCATTCTTCAGACATCACAATCGCAACAATGTGAAGCAGTTAGAATTGCAACAAATTCAAAATTTTCGCACTGTGGAATTATATTTAACAAAAACGGAAAACAGTTTGTTTATGAAGCTGTTCAACCAGTAAAAATGACTCCTCTGGAAGATTGGATACAACATGGTGAAAGTAACAAATATTTAGTAATGCGATTAAAAAACGCATCTACATTATTGAATGACAAAACTTTAAAAAACATGAAAACTTATGGTTTAAAGTTTTTAAATAAAGATTATGACTTATATTTTGAATGGTCAGATACTAAAATATATTGTTCAGAACTCGTTTGGAAAATATATAAAAATGGAGCTAATATTGAACTTTGCAATCTAGAAAAATTAAAAGATTTCAATCTAAAAAATCCTAAAGTAAAAGAAATCTTGAAGGAACGTTATGGAAAAAATATTCCTCTAAATGAAGATGTTGTTGCGCCATCACAATTAGCAAACTCAAACAAGTTAGAAGTCATTTTTGACAATTATTAATATGAAAACCATCATACAAAACATAAATAAAGCCTTTGATCACCGAATCCGTTTGGGGATTATGTCGGTATTGATGGTAAACGAAAGTGCCGATTTCAATATGCTGAAAGAACTTCTTGGAGTTACTGATGGAAACCTTGCTTCTCATACCAAAGCTTTGGAAACTGAAAATTACATTCAAATTGAAAAACAATTTATAGGCAAAAAACCAAATACAAGATACATCGCCACCAAAGAAGGAAAAAAAGCCTTCTCTGCTCATATTGATGCGCTTGAAAAATTAATATCAAAAAGCTAACACTATTTTTTTATCCATTTACTTTGAAAAACAAAGTGCTTTTAAAATAATAAAAACTAAAATAATAAAAACTAAAATAATAAATACTATGGAACTAATTTATGACTTTAAACGATTCTCCTTTTCTACACAATTGGCAATTATTTGCTTTTGTATTGGAACATTCTTATTTGGCTTGTTCTTTCTCTTACCCGAAAATGATGGCATTGTAATTCTTGGATTAATCTTTATCATTTTTGCTGCTTTCTTAAATGTGATTGTGCTTCTTAAATTACTTTTTCAGTTCATCGTTATTACTCAAGAAAGAGAAAAAATAACTATTAAAATTTTAATCCTTTTGTCAAATATCCCAATTGCTTGTTTGTATTTCTTTTCAATTCTAAGATCAGTATCCCATAATTCACTTTTTTAAACAAAATAATCAAAATTATTATATCATGGAAAATCAAAATTTCGAAAAACCGCAAAGTTTCTTTCAAACTACAACCGCTAAAATGATTATGGTTGGATTGCTAACATTAATTCTACTATTACCTTTAAGTTTCGTGCAAGATTTGATTTATGAACGAAGTGAACGTCAAAAGGAAGTCGTGACCGAAACTACTGCAAAATGGGGCGAAAGTGTCTATTTCTATGGTCCAATTCTGAAAATTCCTTATAAAGATCCTATCACTTTGCAAATGGAAAATGCGTATTTCTTTCCAGAACAATTAAACAATACTTCAATAACCGAAATAAAAACTCCCTTGCAAAGAAGCATTTATAAATCAAATGTTTTTACAACAAAAATGCAATTCAATGGAAATTATGCTAACCCAAATTTCAGTAAAAAGAATGTTCCAAACGAAAATATAATTTGGGATAAAGCATCCATCGTAATTAGAACTACAAATCTAAAAAGCGTAAAAGATGAAGTCAAAATCAAAATTGGAAACTCCAGTTACACGTTTGAACCCATTCACAACACCCAAGCAAATGATTCCATTGAATCTTTAGAAACTGGTTACATCAATTTTAATGCTATCAAAACTTCGAATTTTAATGTTGCCATAAACTACAACGGCAGCAAGCGCATCAGCATCGCTCCTATTGGAAAAACAACCAATGCAAAAATGACTTCCAATTGGGCATCACCAAATTTTAATGGAAGTTTTATTCCGAATGAGAAACAAATTACAGACAAAGGATTTGATGCCACATGGAAAATTTCGCACTTCAACCGACCATTTGCACAAGAAAATTTTGAAGTTCTGCCCGATTTATCCAAATATGCTTTTGCGGTAGATTTCATAACGCCAGTGGACGAATACCAACAAAACGAACGCGCTTCTAAATATGGATTTTTAGTAATTGGATTGACTTTTTTAATCTTTTTTTTAATACAATCGATTAGCAAAATTAGCATTCACATTTTTCAATATGTGATGATTGGAATTGCTTTAATCATGTTTTACACCTTATTGATTTCAATTACTGAACACAGCAGTTTTGGATTTGCTTATGCCATTGCTGGAACATCCGTTGTGGCACTGATTTCGCTGTATTCGATTTCGATATTAAAAGATAGAAAATTTCCAACATTCATCGGTTTATCACTTTCAGTTTTGTACACTTTTATTTTTGTGATAATTCAATTAGAAGATTACGCACTTTTGGTTGGAAGCATCGGATTGTTCTTAATTCTTGCCGCAGTAATGTATTTCTCACGTAAAATCGAATGGAATAAATAAATTATGAAAATTCTTCTAATAAATCCTCCACATTTATCCATCGGAAGTCGCATGCCCAAGGAACATTTACCGCCTTTAGGTTTGCTCTCAATTGGTGGTCCGTTACTCGATGCTGGAAACAAAGTTCATTTATTGGATGCCGATTATAGTAATATGAAATATTCTAAAATTGTGGCTGAAACAGTTGATTTTTATCCTGATTTGGTGTTGATGGGACATTCAGGTTCGACTTCCGCACAACCGATTATTGATACCATAACGGCTTCAATAAAAGAGAAATTACCCGAAGTCAAAATCATAATTGGTGGTGTATATCCGACTTATCATTGGAAAGAAATTCTGGAAGAAAATCCACAAATTGATTACATTGTTTGTGGCGAAGGCGAACAAGTTATAATTGACTTGGTAAATGCTTTAAAAGAAAATTCCGATTTGAATTTGGTACGTGGAATTGCGTTTAGAAATCAATCCGAAATCATCAAAACTCCAGTTGCGCCAACAATTAAAGATTTGGAAGCATACCGAATTGGTTGGGAATTAATGAAAGGTTACAATTACACGTATTGGGGCAAACGAAAAGCAGTTGTGATTCAGTTTTCACGCGGTTGTCCGTATCCATGTAGTTATTGTGGACAGAGTTTATTTTGGAAAAAATGGCGCCATCGAAATCCACAAAAATTAGCTGACGAAATAGAAATGCTTCATAAAAAGTATGGTGTGGAAGTCATTAATTTTGCAGATGAGAATCCGGCAACTTATAGGAAAGCTTGGCAAGAATTTCTAGAAGCTTTAATCGAAAAAGATTTGAATCTGACTTTGGTTGGTTCGCTTAGAGCGGATAATATTGTGCGCGATGCCGACATTATGCACTTGTATAAAAAAGCAGGTTTTGAACGCTTTTTATTAGGAATTGAAAATTATGACGAAACGGTTTTGGAACGTATCAAAAAAGCAGGAAGCACTTCGATGGATAAAGAAGCTATTCAGGTTTTGCGCAAGCATGATATTCTTTCGATGGCAACTTATGTTGTGGGATTTGGCGAAGAAACTACCAAAGATTTTATCAATTCATTAAAACAATTGTTGCATTATGATCCTGATCAAATTCAGATGCTTTATGTTACGCCGCACAAATGGACGCCCTATTATGATGAAGTTAAAGACAAAGAAATCATTCAATTAGACCAACGAAAATGGGATTACAAACATCAAATTTTGAAAACTCATTTAAAACCTTGGCAAATTATATTGTACGTAAAATTGATTGAAGTAATCATGCAATCACGACCAAAAGCAGTCATGCGTTTATTTTTTCACAGAGATAAAAAGATACGAAAAGCAATGGTTTGGTACACCAGAATTGGAAAACGAGTATGGATACACGAATGGTTGCAGTTTTGGTTTAATGATAAACACACATCAAAATCGGTAAAATTGAGTGAGTTTTGGAAATAAACAAAACCTCCGAAAGAAATTAAATCTTTTCGGAGGTTTTGTTTTTAAAAAGTTGAAATTAATTAATGTCCTCCAGAAGTTTCAACTGAATCAACATCAATATTTTGTTTCTTTAGGATTCCTTTTACAGCAAACCCGTAATAAGCTAAATAAGCAAAACAAATTACAGGAATAAAATAGGACTGATGAATACCAATAATGTCAGAAATTTTACCTTGTAACGGCGGAATAATTCCTCCACCTAAAATCATCATTACCAAGAATGCTGAGCCTTGAGAAGTATATTTTCCTAAACCAGTAATTGCTAATGAAAAAATAGCTGGCCACATGATGCTGCAAAACAAACCTCCACTCATAAAAGCATAAATTGCTAATGTACCAGTTGTTAGTAAGCCAATGGTCATTGCAATCATTCCCATCAATCCAAAAATCATTAATGTTCTAGACGGTTTATCTTGTCCTAAGAAAAATCCAGCTATTTGAAAAGCAACAACTGCTGCATAAGCATACAAGGGTCCAACATCTTGACCAGAAATATGGTTTACAAAAAGCACAACGCCAAACGCCAAATAAGGAACAACCACTAATAATATTTTACGTGCTGAATTAGATGGATTAAAAACCGAAATAGCTCCTGCCCAACGTCCAATCATCAAACTTCCCCAATACATAGAAATATAAGGTGCCAAAGCAGAACCTGTAATTTTACCAAAAACATCTGTTTTTAACAACTCTCCCAAATTACTTTGAATAGTAACTTCAACACCTACATAAGTAAAGATTCCTAACATTCCCAAAACCAATTGTGGGTACTTCATTGCACCCCAACCTTCTGGACTTTTTTGTGCTCTTGAATTTGCAAATAACAATCCAAATACAATAACTAATAAAGTTGTAATTGTTAATCCCAATCCTAAGAAATCTTTTTCTTTATTTTCAATAAAATGTTTAATAAAATCAGCATCGGAATAACGAGAAAAAATATAACCAAAAATAACCACTAAAATAGCCGTAATTGCAATTAAGGTTTTCATAGCTTTATTAGCGGGTTCAAAAGTAGCGTCGCTTTTTCCAGCAGGTAATTTTTTTGAAAAATAGAATAACGCTGCTGCTAATAAGAATAGTCCTCCAACAAAAACATACAATATTTCCATCTTATCTAAAGAATTTGCTTTTTGAGCAAATTCTTTTATGTAAGCTTCATTTACTCCTGCAATAACTCCAAACAATGCAGTTGAAACAACTAATGGACCAATTGTTGTACCAAAAGAGTTAATTCCACCAGCAAGATTCAATCTATTTGAAGCTGTATGAACATCTCCTAATGAAGCGGCAAAAGGTTGTGCTGATGTTTGTTGTAATGAAAATCCTAGAGCAACTACAAACAAAGCTGCTAATATCAATAAATAACTTCCTTGAGTTACTGCAAAAATCATAAAGGCAGCACCAAAAGTACTAATCAATAAGCCATTGATAATTCCTTTTTTAAAACCCCAACCGTTTAAAATATCTCGGTTAACCATACTGCTAAAAATAAATAACAACAAAGCACCAATATAATAAGCACCATAAAAAGCAAAATCTATTAACTGACTTTGAAATTGGTCTAAGCCGAATTTAGCTTTACAAAAAGGAATAAAAACGCCATTAGAAGCACCTATAAATCCCCAAAAGAAGAAAACAGTAATCAGCGTGTATAATGCTGAATTGTTGGTTTTAGTTTGTTCTGAACTCATAATTTAATTTTGGTTTTTGGTTTGGTTTTAATTAATTGGTTTGAAACTTATTGCTGTTCCTCCACCACTAGCCAAATTTAATTTAATTTTTGACTTAGAAGTGACTTGTATAGTTTTTATAACATAACTTTTTGGATTATTTTTCCAATCCGCATCTTTACCATCTTGATAAATAATGGCTTGGTATTTTTTATTAGACGATAAAAAATCCAATTTGATTTCTGTTTGACGTGCATTTTCATCTGTTATTGCTCCTAAAAACCATCGTTCTCCATTTTTTTCTTTACGAGCTACCGTTAAATAGTCACCTGGTTCTGCTTCTAGATATTTTGAATCTTGCCAATCAACTGCTACGTCTTTTATAAACTGAAAAGCATCCGGATATTTTTCATAATTTTCTGGTAAATCGGCAGCCATTTGTAAAGGAGAATACATTGTTAAATAAAGCGCCAATTGTTTCGCCAAAGTTGTATGCACTTGCTCAGTTTTTGATTTATCGTAATAACTCATTTTGATTTCAAAAATACCCGGTGTGTAATCCATTGGTCCTCCTAATAATCTTGTAAACGGCAAAATCGTTTCGTGCATTGGTGGGTTTCCGTTGCTCCATGCGTTGAATTCATTACCACGAGCAGCTTCTGCAGCAATATAATTAGGATAAGTTCTACTGTAACCTGTTGGTCGAGAACTTTCGTGAGAATTGATCATCAATTTATAATCGGCAAATCGTCTGGCAACAAAATTAAAATGATTTACCATTGTTTGTCCGTCATGAAATTCTCCTCTCGGAATAATTCTTCCAACATAACCTGATTTAGCAGCTGGATACCCATATTCTTTCATTAAATTTAATGCTCTGTCAAGATGTCTTTCATAATTTGCAACTGAACCTGAAGTCTCGTGGTGCATAATCATTTTGATTCCTTTAGATTTGGCGTAATCGTTTACTTCTTTCAAATTATAATCAGGATAAGGTGTAACAAAATCGAATACATTTTCTTTCCAGTTACCAAACCAGTCCTCCCAACCTACATTCCAACCTTCTACAAGAACTCCATCAAAGCCATTTTTAGCAGCAAAATCAATATATCGTTTTGTATTTTCAGTAGTTGCTCCGTGTTTTCCTGTTGGCTTCAAACTTCCGTCAGCAGCATTTTGTGCATTTTGCGAACCTGCATAATCCCAAGTCGATTTTCCAACGTGCATTTCCCACCAAATTCCAACATATTTCATAGGTTTAATGAATGAAGTGTCGTCTATTTTACAAGGTTCATTTAAGTTTAAAATCATTTTTGAACCCACAATATCACGAGCATCATCACTTATCATAATTGTTCTCCAAGGTGAAACACATGGTGCTTTAAGATAAGCTTTATCTCCAATAGCATTTGGCACTAAATGAGACGATAATTTATATTCATTTGGAACTAAATCTAAGTGCATTACTGGATAATTTACAACTGCAGCTTCAAAGATATTAATGTAAATTCCATCAGCAGATTTCATCATTAATGGCGATTGAATTACGTATTTTCCTGCAATAGATTTTAATCCTATTCCGTTATTTTTATCAATGTTATCGGTATTTACCTCTGATAATTTTGTTTCAGTATAAGGATATTCTTGGCTATCAAAATCGCCTGGTAACCAAAATGTTTTGTGATTACCGGCTAAGTTAAATTCTGATTTTTCGTCAGATATAATAAAGTAATCTAATTTTTCTTGTTTTGGAAACTCATATCTAAAAGCAACTCCTTCGTCATATACTTTAAAAATAATATTCAACTTTCTATTGGTTGCTTTTTGAATTAAATAGAATTTAATTTCATTGTATTTGTTTTGATAAGTTGTTTGCTCACCAAGAACTGGATTCCAAGGCGAGTTTACCGATTGATTTTCTTGATTTAAAATCGAAAATCCACTTTTTAATGGCTCAGTACCTTTAAGTTCAATACCTAAAGTACTTTCTTTTACAATAGTTTTAGTTTTATAACTTACCGAATATGTTGGTTTTCCATCAGCAGAAAGTTTAAAATCTACACTTATATTTTTAGATGGTGACAGAATACTTTGAGCATTGGCAGTCAATACTACCAGCATCGTGACTACTATTAATAGTTTTTTCATAAAAAAATTTTGGCTAAAGATAGTAACTTTTTTTAGAATCCAAAATGGTGTTTTTATTGAAAACATTCTTGATAATTTATCTATATTTGTTTTATGAATAAATCGGTTTTGTGTATTGGTGCTACTCTCGTTGACGAATTGTATTTCTGTGAGCAGAATTGTATTTCCAACACTTCTAATCCTGCCGTTAAGACCACTAGTATTGGTGGTGTAATTAGCAATATTGCTCAGCATTTAGGACTATTAGATATTCATCCATCACTTATTACTGCTTTAGGTTCAGATGCCGATGCAGATTATATTATTAAAAGTCTGAATCAAAAAGGTATCACGCTACACCAATCCGTTATTACTGATGACGCTTCTGGAAAATATGTTTCTATATTGAATCCTGATGGAAATTTGATTGTTGCTGTTTGTCAAGACATAAGTAGCAACTATCTTACTCCTGAATTTTTAGAATCTAAAGGCGACTTTATTAAAGGGTTTGAATTAATAATTATTGATGCCAATATTTCCACAGCAAGTATTCAATGGTTGATTTGTTTTGCTAAAACGCACCAACAAAAACTAATTATAGAACCCGTTTCGGTGGCTAAAGCTACTAAGTTATCCTCATTGAATTTGGAAGGTGTTTTTATGATTACACCCAATGAGCAAGAGCTAATGGCTATTACTAACCTAAATACTAACAGTGAATCAACTTTAGTGCAAAGTTTGCTTCATAGAGGTGTGCAACAGGTTTGGATTAGAAAAGGAAATCAAGGTTCTGTCATTTGTAAAAATAATGATTGTATAACTTTGGGAGTTCCACAAATCACCATTATTGATAGTACAGGTGCTGGAGATGCTGCCTTGGCTGGTTGGCTATTTGGTTATCTAAACAATGAAAACGAACATACCTGTTTACAATTAGCCCATACATTAGCATTAGAAGTTTTACAAATTAAAGGCGCTGTAGTACAAACCATTAACAGTGATAATCTATATCGAATTAAAAATACCTATTATAATGAACACCAATAATTTTATAGTTATAAGTCCAGAAGTCAAACATGCTTTGGATAACAATTTACCAGTAGTAGCTCTAGAATCTACAATTATCTCTCACGGAATGCCTTGGCCTCAAAACGCTATTACAGCAAAATTGGTTGAGGATGAAGTGCGCAACCAAGGTGCTGTCCCTGCTACTATTGCAATAATGGATGGTAAATGTTTAGTAGGATTATCGTCAGACGATATTGATTATTTTGCTCAAGCACAAAACGTTTGGAAAGTGAGTTTGAGAGATATGCCTTATGTCATTGCTCAAAAACTTCCGGGTGCCACTACCGTTGCAGCTACAATGCGAATAGCCTCTATGGCAGGTATTAAAATATTTGCTACCGGAGGTATTGGTGGTGTGCATAGAGGTGCCGCAGAAACAATGGATATCTCAGCCGATTTAACTGAAATGGGACAAACCAATGTAGCTATTGTTGCTGCAGGTGTAAAATCTATTTTGGATATTGGTTTAACATTAGAATATATGGAGACGCTTGGAATTCCAGTGGTTACATATGGTCAAGATGAGTTTCCGAGTTTTTATTCCTCTAAAAGTGGATTTAATTCACCTTTGAGATTGGATACTCCAATAGCTATTGCCGATTTACTTAAAGCTAAATGGGGATTGCAATTAAACGGTTCAGTATTGATTGCTAATCCGGTTCCAACTGAGTTTGAAATGAATCAAGAAGTTATAGAACAACATATTCTAAAAGCTTTGGAAGTTGCTAACCAACAAAATGTTAAAGGTAAGGAGGTGACGCCTTTTATATTGAAATATATTGCCAACAATACACATGGTGAAAGTTTGGAAGCCAATATAGCTTTGATTAAAAACAATGCAGCTATTGCCTCGCGAATTGCTGTGGCATTTTGTAATTAAGTTAGTTTAAGACTGCTACCGTGCAACAACTTAAAATACTGTAATTTCACTTAAAAAAAGTTAAAAATTTGTAAAATCTTTTTCACAAAATAAATCTCTTTTTAAATTTGTGTTGGATTTAAAACAAATAAACACTTTAAAAATTATTAGTTATGTTAAGAAACAGCACCTTATGGAATTATTTACTGGCAATTGCTTTTACTTTTTTAGTTCAATTCAAAACATCGGCACAAAGCGATAAATTGGCATTAACGGATAATGACATACACAAAAATGATGTTGTAATGACTTGGGGCAAAAACACTCCAGAAAGCGAAATGAAAGACGACATCAAAGCATTAGGAGAAAAAGGAATCACTATTAAATATTCTGATGTAAAACGAAATTCAAAAGAGGAAATCACTAGCATCAGAGTAGACTATTCAGACAGGAAAGGAAACAAAGGTACTATAGAATACAACAACCAAAAATCAATTCCTAGTATCAAGTTTTATAGAAATGGTGAAGAAATAGGTTTTGGAGAACCAAATAATAGCAACATGATTGCTGAAAATAATTTTATGAACATGAACGGCTTAACTAATCCTCAAGATTTCATGAAACAATTTCAGTTAGGTAATGGTGGAGAAAACTCACAATCATTCAGTTTTAGTTTCCCTAATGATGGTGGAAATCTTGGACAATCAAAATCAAAGATTATGATTCAAAAAGACGGAAAAAAACCATTAGTAATTGAAGACGGAAAAATTACTGAAGGTGGTGATGATTATACACAGGAAGAGATTGAAAAAATTAAAAGTGAAAACAAAGTAGAAAATTTTGGTAAAAGTAATGAAAACGTTGACAACAGTTTTGATTTAAGAAATCAAGAAGGTTTAGAAAAATACAAAAAACAAATGCAGAAAATACAAGGTCAATTAGATAAAATAATACCCGATCAAAATCAATCTGACAATACTAAATCCGACTTTGAGCAATCCCAAAAAGAAATAATAAAATCCAAAGAAGAATTAGAAAAAGAGAAAAAAGAGAAATCTAAAGTTAAAATAAAAATACAAAAAGTATAATCTCCTCTTTAATTTGCAAATTATAATTAATCCAATAGTAAAGAAAAAAGCTGGTTATAGTTTTCCTTGTTTAGCCATTACAAACATTATTGCAATAGGAATTGCTAAACCAATTACAATAAAAGGATTATCCATAAATAAGGTTGGTACTTTTATCAAGGTAAAAACATATCCACCAATAGCTCCACCAATGTGAGCTGTGTGTCCAATATTATCATTTTTAGCTCGCATTCCATAAATTGAATAAAGCAAATACAATATACCAAAAATATAGCCTGGAATATCAATTGGAATAAACATAATGTTGATAGGAAGATTAGGAACCAATAAAATTGCCGAATATATAATTCCAGTTACGGCTCCAGAAGCTCCAACTGCACTATAGCTGTAATCATTTTTATGAAAATAAACTGTTAACAAGCTTCCAAAAACAAGACTAGCAAAATATATTGTTACAAAAGAAAATGTTCCTAATAACTGGGTAACAACACCTGCAAAAGAAAACAAGGCAATCATATTAAATGCCAAATGCGGAATGTCTGCATGAAGAAACCCAGAAGTTATCATTCTATATTGTTCTCCAGAACGAATACTACCTATATGAAATTGGTATTTTCTGAAAAAAAAATGGTCGTCAAAACCTTTAATACTCACAATTATGTTAATGGCAATTAGAACAAGTAGCACAATATTATATTCCATAGTCAATATTTTTTAGGTAAAAATAAGAATTGTTCATTAGGTTTTGGTAAACCAAAGTTATAAAATTAACATAAACTGTATATTTGCATAAAAATACACCAATGCAATTTTTACTTTACATCCTAATTTATCCTATTCTCTGGCTAATTTCCATATTGCCTTTTCCTTTGTTATATGCGTTTTCTGATTTCATTTATCTGATTTTATATTACGTAATTGGGTACAGAAAAAAAACAGTTCGAGAAAACCTTGCCATGGCATTGCCTCATCTTTCTGACAAAGAACGATTGATTATTGAAAAAAAATCGTTTCATCATTTGTGTGACATGTTTCTTGAAATGGCAAAAACAATGACAATTTCTAGAGCTGAAATGAACAAACGATATGTTTTTACTAATATGGAAACCTATTTGGAATTAGAAAAAAAAGGGAAAAGCATTGCGCTAATGTGTGCTCATTATGCAAGTTATGAATGGGCGGTTTCTATGAATCACCACATCAATTTTATTGGATATGGAATCTACAAAAAGATTGCCAATAAATATTTTGACAAATTAGTAAGAGATATTCGTTCTAAATTCAAAGCTGTTCTAATAACGACTAAAGAAACAAAACCAACTATAGAATATAATGCAAAAAATAATATATTAGGTATTTACGGATTTGCAAGTGACCAAACCCCTAGACGTTCCGATAATTTATATTGGTACACTTTTATGGGAATTGAAACTCCAATTCATTTTGGTGCAGAAATGCTTGCCAAAAGATATGATATGAATGTAATTTTCTTGAAAGGTAGAAAAGTAAAACGAGGTTATTATGAAGCAACATTTGAAGTGTTATCTACTGATGTAAAATTGGTGCCAAATTATAAAATTTCTGAAGAATTTATGAAAAAGGTAGAACAACAAATTTATGAATCTCCAGAGTTTTATTTATGGACGCATAAACGTTGGAAACATAAAAGAATTTAATTATAAAAAAAACCGCCTCAGTTTATGAGACGGCTTCATCTTTGTTTTATAAATTTTCCTAAACTTTAATTTTTATTTGCAACTGGAATTACAACATAAACTGTTCTAGACATCAAGCTAGAAGCAGGAAGTAATTGTGTGCTAATTAATGTTCCGTCGGCAGAATATGCTTTGAAAGTTAAAACTTCATTTCTTGGAACACCTGCACTTAATGTACCATTAGCTCCAGTAGTTCCTAAATTTATCAAAACATCACCTGTGCTTCCTCCTTGTCTTGTAATCGTAACTTTAACACCATTAACAGGAGTTCCGTCTGAATTAGTAACTATAACTTTTAATGTTGCAACTACATAAGAGCAGTCGTTATTCCACCAGCAAAAATGAGATACATTTCCTACGTACTTGCTTCCAATTTTTCTTGAAAAACCTTCTTCTTGCCAAAGACCATTCGTTTCATTAAAACTCCATAATGGAATAGTTTCAGTAGCTGAATCTAATTGATTAGAAGCAATAGGCATAGAAACACTAGCTGTGTGACCAGATGCCAATTCTAATTTTTCATTATTATCTCCAATTAATTCAACATTAATCATACCATAAGTTTCCATACCAGAAAGAGAACCATCAGTTCTTGTTCCAACTAAAGTTCCAGGCATTTTATCAAATACAAAAGGATCTCTTGGGTCTAAATGATTTAAAACAACTTTTACATTTCCGCTATAATAAGTACCGTTTTCTGTTACAAAAGCACCATCAAAAATAATTTTTGTAGTGTTTGGTAAAGTAACTGTTGATGTTTGACCTGTAGCAACTGTAGCAATAACATTCATTGGTAGCAACATAATTGTTACATTATTAATTCCGTCATGAGGCATAACAGCTCTTGAACCTCTAACAAAACCTGATTTTGTAGCCGTCATGTAAGCAAATCGTTCTTTTACAGTAACATTATTAAGTAAAAAATTTCCATTAGAATCTGTAGTTGTTGTTAATCCGCTCATAGCAATTTCAACACCAGAAACAGGATTATTGTTACTATCTACAATTTTACCCGCAAAACTACCTGTTGTAGCATTACCAAAATTGAATGAATAATTATCTGTTGCATCTTCGCTTTTACTACAATTAGTGAAAACTAAAGCTAATACTGCAACTCCTAATACTAAAAGTTTGTTTAATTTCATTTTATACTTTTTTAAATTGATTTTAAGGTTAATCCACAAAACAAATTAAAATAGAATTACTACAAAAAAAAAATATATTCGCCATTAATCACCAAAAGTCGATGAACTACGTTTTTATTGTTAAAAAAAACTAAAAAAAATATTTAAAGTAGTCATTATTAAAGTAAATGTTTTAACTGAATTTGTTCTGATTCTGATAATTCGAGTATTATAGAATTAAAAAGTTCATTAAATCCATCTTTTTTCAATAAACCTCTAATTTTATCTCGGCAATATTTTACAAATTGCCATTTATGATGTGTAGTTCCATTAATGAGATTTTTTAGTACTTCTATATTCTTTGGATATATCGCTAAAAAGTTTTCTAAAGCATTTTGACGAATTGAACTTTCATATTTTGGAGATGTATAATCTATCAATTCTCTCAAATATTTTAAGCGGTTTTCTACAAGATTTTGATTTTCTTGATGTTGATTGGCATAATTCAAATAGGCATAAATATAAAGTATCCTGAGTTCTCTATCATTTTTCCCTATCCAATCTTTAGCAATTTCAAGATAATTTAATTGTTCATTTGGAAAATTTTTCCATAAATTAACAAAAACTATCTGCCTAGTATCATAGGATTTATCACTCAATAAAGATTCATATTCTGTCTTAAATTCAACTGGAATTGATGTTACCGTTTCAGCCACAGCTTGACGAACTTCTATATCATTGGTTTGCATTGCCAATCGAATCAAAGCTTCTTTTTCTGAAAATGCAACATTGGTAATTTGATAGATAATTTCCTTTTTTAAAGCATAAAATCCATTAGATTTCATAATTTCTGTAAAATAGACTTCCTTCTCTTTAATTGTTTTATTTTTTTGAGCTTGAATTTCAAATAAAGTACGAATGAATTCATTTTTCTTTAAAAGTTCATTCACTTTTTCCGTCTGAAAATGATACTCTTCCAGCCATTCTTTTTGGAATTTCACTATATCAAAATCAGAAACCTTAGCAATTTCATTAAGAAAATCAGCCGTTTCGACATTCTTGAATTGGTACTTTTTTAAATAATTTTTGACTGCTTTTTGAAACTTCTTCTCGCCTATTGTTTCTCTAATTACATGCAAAGCCCAACCGCCTTTTTGATAAAAAGAATACGAACTTGCCTTTTCATTTAAAATTGGAATTGTATCTGTTTTGGCTTCTTTTCTCAATAACATCGAATTTTTATATAACGAATAATAAAAATAATCCTCTCCAAAAACTTCACGTTCTGCCAACAATGCATAATAAGTTGCAAAACCTTCTTGCAACCAATGATGTTTGCCCGATTTTGCCGTAACCATATCACCAAACCATTGGTGCGCTAATTCGTGTGCATTGACATTGATGTAATTTCTATCATTAAAACCACTTTCATTTACAACAAAATCTTGAGCAAATAACGTTGAGGATGTATTTTCCATTCCGGCATAAAGGAAATCCTCAACTGGAATCTGACGATAAATTTGCCAAGGATACTTCACTCCTATTTCTTTTTCAAGAAAATCAAAAATGGCTTTAGAATCTTTGTAAGTGTATTGGTATTTTTCTTCGTCAACTGGTTTGTAATAATTCTCTAATGGAATTCCAGATTTAGAAGTTTCAGTTTTATAATCAAATTTTCCAATGGCAAGCATTACTAAATAAGATGACATTGGCTTTTTCATTTCAAAATAAACCGTATCAAATCTTCGATAATTTGCACCTAAACCATTTACCCACAAACCATTAGAAATTGCAACAAAATTATTATCATATCGAACTGAAATATTAAAAATCACCTTTTCATTTACATCATCAAAACTTGGCAACCAATGACTTGTGTATTTTCCTTGTCCTTGTGTCCAAATTTGTTGTCCATCGCCAATTCCGGTGAAGTATATTGTTTGTTTTGGCGTAGATTTATATTCAAATGAAACTTTGTTTTTGCCTTTCTTAAATCCTTCAAACAGAATTAACTCTTTCTTGTTATTTTTATAATTTACGGATTTTCCATTAATCAAAACGTCTTTAAAATCCATATTTTTCGCATCAATTCTAATGGAATCTATTTCTGAAAGCACTTTAAATTCATAAGAAACAGTTCCATCAACTGATTTTAAATCAAAATTTGGATTTACAAAAGCATCACATTTTATAAAATCAACTTTTGTTGTTTGTTGACCAAAAGATAAAGCTGAAAATAAAAAAAGCAGTAAATATTTCATACATTTTATAATTGAATTACAAATATAGTCATTGAAATTGAAATTGAAATTCTATCTTCGCATAACTAATTTTAATGTTGAATATTCAATTTTGAATTAGGAATTTTGAAAATTTAAAATGTCAAACAATCTATTACAAACTCCTATCGAATACCTAAAAGGTGTTGGTCCTTCTCGCGGCGAATTGCTTCGAAAGGAACTCAACATTCATCGGTATGGCGATTTGATGAATTTTTTTCCGAACAGATATATTGACAGAACTAGATATTATAAAATCAATGAACTTCAAAATTCTACTGCTGAAGTTCAAATAATTGGTAGAATAATTCACATTAAAACGGTTGAATTTGGTAAAAATCAAAAACGATTAATAGCATCATTTGCAGATGAAACTGGTCAAATGGAACTCACATGGTTTCAAGGTGTAAAATGGATTCGTGAGAGTTTAAAACTCAATGAAGTTTATGTGATTTTCGGAAAAACATCCAATTATGGAGTTCAATTTTCAATGGCGCATCCCGAAATGGAATTGATGGAAGAACACAAAGCCAGTTTGCGAAGTGCTATGCAACCAGTTTATCCAAGTACTGAAAAACTTACGCAACGAGGTGTTACCAATAAAGTTATAAATAAAGCCATTCAGCAATTATTTCTAGAAATTAAAGGTCAATTTATAGAAACGCTTCCGGCTTATATTTTGGAACAATTGAAACTAATTCCGAAGAATGAAGCGATGTTCAACATTCATTTTCCGAAGAGTCAGGAACTTTTGGCGAAAGCCCAATTTCGATTAAAATTTGAAGAATTGTTCTTTATCCAATTGCAATTAATTACAAAAAACTTAATC
>CANCFZ010000024.1 GCA_947377425.1 Flavobacteriaceae bacterium | reverse complement strand
TTGTTTTAAAAATTTGCCTTTTGAAGACTCAATCATAAACACCGATCGAGAAAAGATTTTTGCTGTACTTATAAATTTAGTTAAAAATGCCATCAAATATTCAAATGAAGGATATATAGAATTTGGATATCTTAAAAAAGGTACCTACTTAGAATTTTTCGTAAAAGACACAGGCATAGGAATTCCAAAAGACAGGCAAGAAGATGTTTTTGAGCGATTTATACAAGCCGATATTACTGATAAAATGGCTAAACAAGGAGCGGGATTAGGTTTATCAATCTCGAAAGCTTATGTAGAAATGCTCGGCGGTAAAATATGGATAGAAAGTGAAGAAGAAAACGGTAGTACTTTTTATTTTAGCATTCCTTATAACACCACCATAGCACAAAAACTAATTGTTAATAATGTGTCATTAGATAATGAAATTGTTATTCATTTAAAAAAACTAAAAATTCTAATTGCAGAAGATGATGAAATATCTAAACTTTTTATAAATAAAACCGTTCAACAATTTAGTAAAGAAATTATTAATGTCTCTAATGGAGCTGATGCTGTAGAAATGTGTAGAAACAATCCTGATATTGATTTAATCATGATGGATATGAAAATGCCTCTTATGACTGGCTATGATGCTTGTAAATTAATTCGTGAGTTTAATAAAAAAATTGTTATTATTGCTCAAACAGCCTATGCCCTTAGTGATGATATACAATTAGCATTAGATGCGGGCTGTAATAATCATATTTCAAAACCAATTAATAAGCATGAGTTTTTAATTATTCTGCAACACTATTTTAAAGAATAGTTGTTTATTTCAAATCTATCTTGATATTCTTATAATGACAAATTATATAAAAAATTCGATTGTACTACTATTACTAATATTAGGTAATACCAATTATTCACAAATAAGAACTTTAGATTCATTAATTCAGATAATTGATAATAAAGACGCTTATATTGTTTTATTAAAAACCTTATCACCGAGAATAAACAGTAATGCTGGAGCAAAAATTATTGAAATTGGAAAACCTGCAACTCCTGAACTAATAAAAATTTTAGAGAATGAAAATAAAGGTGTAATTGCACATTTTATTCTTTCTGAAATATGGAAAGATTCATGGAATGAAACACTTTGCTGTCCTTTTCAATATATAGGAACCGAAGAAATTATTACTCTAAATAATCTTAATATATATATTGAAGATAACAAACTCAATTCAAAACTTGAAGATTTAAAAGCAAATAAAGAAAGGTGGATAAAGTTATGGGAATCCTAAATCTATAAATCGAAAAGTCCCGCCGAAGCAGGACTTTTTAAATATTCAAAAAGTAACTAAAATTATTCTTTAATAACTTTAATAGTTTTAACTTGATTATCAGAAGTTAATTTAACTAAATAAGTTCCTGTAGAAAGTTGTGACATATCAATTTGTCCTTGATTTTCATTCAGAGACTTAACAATCATTTCTTGCCCTAAAAGATTAATTACTTCAATTTTAGAAATAGTAGTTGAATTAGAAATATTTAATACATCTTTCACTGGGTTTGGGGAAATTGAAAATTTTGTTGTGTTAAAAGTAGCACTTGCTAATGTACTTGATACATCAAGAACAAAACTACCTTCTTCATTGTCAGTAAAACCACTATAATTACCAATATTAATATAGTAAGTTGTTCCAATAATTGAGGAAGAAATAGTATATGTTTCTAAATCTCCTTCAAAACCAACATCAGCAGTTCCTTCACAATTAAAAGCATCACAACTTCCCGTATAAACTCCTATCTGAGGGTCAAACAACGAACCTGTTGGGGTTGATGTTATAGTAATATCAGCTCCATCCCCAACTACAGTATACCAAACTCCATCATTCATTCCATCAGGACAACCTGTAATAAATCCAGCATTATTAGTTGCTCCGATTGCATCATCTTGAGTAAAACTATATGGTAATGTTGTTATAGCAGTAGCACTTGCACAATCATCATTTAAAGGTGGTGGAGGTGGTCCAGCAGTTGTAAAACTAGAAGGAGAGCCTATACATCCTGTAGCTTCACCAGCAACATTTTTAGGAACAACAGTCCAATAAAAAGTAGTATTATAACCCGAAAGTGTTATTAAAGCAGATGTTGTAGTATAATTCCCTATTAAATCAGCAGTAGTTAAAGGTAATGCAATGCTTGCATAAAAATCATAACTTGTTGCAGGATCTCCTGTAGAAGGTGTATTCCATGTAAAAGTTGTATCTCCTACAGGAATATCAATTGCTCCATCTGCTGGATCAATTAAAGTAGTGCAACCTGGAAGTTGAGTTGTATTAAAAGAAAATGGTCCAGACCAAGTACTAAAAGTAGTTCCAATTACACACTCACTTCTTACATAAAATTCATAAGCAGTTTGAGGAGTTAAACTAGTAGCTGAATAAGTAGTTCCAGATACATTTACACCTGTATTATTAGCAGCAGATGGAGTCCCAGTTCCTGCTAATTGAATCATAACTTCAACATCTGTTGCTCCTCCAGAAGTCCAACTTAAATCCGCAGTAGTAGACGATGTTACAGTTGCTATACCCGAAGATGCTCCTAAACAAGCCGGAATAGTTACAGTTAAAGTATAATCTTCTGCTTGACCCCAACCAGAACCTGTTTGACATGATGTTGCATAAGAATTATATTTTTTTATTACTCTCATACGAGTATTACCAGCTAAAGCTGTTGTTGGAACTATAATGCTTCCTACTAATTGTATGGCATCAGTTCCTGTTGATCCAGTTATATTTCCAATATCATAAGATTCACCTGCATCTGTGAAATCATTGTTTTGATTCCAATCGATATAAACTCTTAACTTAGTAGTATAAGAAGCACCATCTGTGTTACCCTTTAAAGTAATTGGATAAGTGCTTCCAGCCAAAACATTTCCTATAATTGCTGTAAAATCCTCGTGAGCAGGATTCGCAGAACCAACAGTTGCATCAGTTGAATTATTAATTCCAGCAAAATTTACCAAAGTAATTGGCTCAACATTATTAGTAAATGTTAATGGTCCGCAATAAGGTGCTGGGAATTGCGCAAAAGCGAACGCAGACATAAACATTAAAAAAAGTAAAGTAATTTTCTTCATAAAAATATATTTTTTATTATTAATTTATAAAAATAAGGAAATAAAAAAAGCTCACAAAACTTATGAGCATAATTTTATAAAAAAAAGATAAACAATTTATTCTATACTTGAAACCATTACCATTTCATTAGCATCTATATTATAATCAACACCATCAAAACCAAATCCAAATAAATTTAAAAAATCTTGCTTATAACCCGCTAGATCACCAATTTCTGGTAGTGTTTCTGTTGTTGCTTTTGTCCATAAATCAGAAACTTCTGCTTGAACATCATCACGCATTTCCCAATCGTCAATTCTTATTCTTCCGCTTGAATCCGTTGAAACATCTTTTCCAGTGTATAATCTTTCACTATATAATCTTTGGATTTGTTCTATACAGCCTTCGTGAATTCCATCTGCTTTCATTATCTTATACAACAATGAAATATATAACGGAATTACCGGAATTGCCGAACTTGCTTGAGTAACTAATGCTTTATTTACAGAAACATAAGCTTTTCCATTTATATCTTTTAAACTATCTGTTATTGTAAATGCCGAAGCTTCAAGATTATCTTTTGCTCTACCTATAGTTCCTTTTCTGTAAACGGCTTCTGTAACTGCTGGTCCTATATAAGAATATGCAATTGTTGTTGCTCCTGTAGCCAATAACCCAGCATTCTTCAAATCTTCTATCCACATTGACCAATCTTCACCACCCATTACTTTAACAGTATTATCAATATCTTCTTGATTAGCTGGTTCTATTGAAACTTGGCTAACATTTCCTGTATGAAAATCAACAGTTTTATTAGTAAATGTTGTTCCAATTGGTTTTAAAGTTGAACGATGCAGAACTCCTGTTTGTGGATGCATACGAACTGGAGAAGCTAAACTATAAATCACCAAATCAACCTGACCTAAATCAGATTTAATCATGTCTAATGTTTGTTGTTTTACTTCTTTAGAAAACGCATCTCCATTGATACTTTTGGCATACAAACCAGCTTTATGAGCTTCATTCTCAAATGCTGCCGAATTATACCAACCTGGTGAAGCGGTTTTTCCTTCTGTTGGTGGTTTTTCAAAGAACACCCCAATTGTAGCTGCGTCACAACCAAAAGCACTTGATATTCTTGATGCCATACCAAATCCTGTTGATGCACCAATAACTAAAACACGTTTAGCACCATCAATTTTTCCTTTTGATTTTACATATTCTATTTGATTTTTTACATTTTGCTCGCATCCTTTTGGGTGAGCTGTCAAACAAATAAAGCCACGCATTCTTGGTTCTATAATCATAATCTTATTTTTTTATTTCTATTTTGAAGTTTAAAATTTCAAATCAAGCAAATATAATTTATTTTTTTAGTTAAGCAATTCCTTTGCATGATTTAAAGCCGAATCGGAAATCGTTGAACCCGAAAGCATTTGAGCAATCTCTATAACTCGCTCATCGTTAGTTAACAACTTCAATTCTGATTGTGTTTGATTGTCTTTTATCACTTTAAATACTTTGAAGTGATCTTTACCTTTTCCAGCAATTTGAGGCAAATGAGTAATTGCAAAAACTTGCATATTCTGACTCATTTCTTTCATAATTTCTCCCATTTTATGAGCAATTTCTCCAGAAACACCTGTGTCAATTTCATCAAAAATAATACTCGGAAGTTTTGAATATTGTGATAAAACCGATTTTACTGCCAACATAATTCGAGACATTTCTCCTCCAGAAGCAACTTTTTTTAACAATCCAAAATCGGAACCTTTATTAGCTGAAAATAAAAACTGAATTTCGTCTTTACCATTGGAATAAAATTCTTCTTTAGCAATTAATTCAATATTAAAACGAGCATTTCCCATTCCTAATTGTTCTAAAATTAAAGCTAATTTATAAGTCAGAATTGGAACAGCTTCTACTCTATTTTTATGAATTTCAATTGCCAAATCATTTAATTGATTTTCAAGTTCTGAAATTTGTTTTTCTATTGAATTAATTTCAGATTCTAATGTAGTAACCGAAACCACTTTATTGTCTAAATCATTTTGAATTTGCAACAATTCATCAACCGAATTTACTTGATGTTTCTTTTGAAGTGCATAAATCAATTGCAATTTTTCATTAATTAATTGTAATTCGTCTGGATTAGAAAAAACAGTTTCTAACAACTGGTTTAATTCTTTTTCGATGTCATCAAATTCAATTAAAACGCTACTAATACGTTCATGTAAAGTGTTATATTCAGCAGAAAATCCAGCGATTTTTTGAAAAGATAATTTAATTTCATTCAGATTTTGAAGTACTCCAAACTGCTCTTCATTGGCAATTGAAAGTGATTTTGTTAAATTTTCTTTAATGAATTCGACGTTATTTAATTTTTCAAATTGAATTTCAAATTCTTCTTGTTCACCAGATTTTAAATTAGCTGACAACAATTCTTCAAGTAAAAAAGTATTGTAATCTTGTGCTTTTAAAACCGATTGAAGTAATTCATTTTTAGATTTTAATTCCGATTTATGTTTTTTGTGCTCTTTTAATTTTGCAGAATATTCGATTATCAAATCAAAATTTGAAGCGACCGAATCAATTATTTGAAATTGAACAACATCATCCGAAAGTTCTTGTGTTTGATGTTGCGAATGGATGTCAATTAGATAATTACTCAACTCTTGCAATTCGCTAAGATTTACCGGAGTGTCGTTTATAAAGGCGCGCGATTTTCCAGAAGGTAAAATTTCTCTACGAATGATTGTTTCCTCTTCATAATCCAAATCATTGGCTTCAAAAAATGGTTTTAAATTATAATTTTTAATTTGAAAATAAGCTTCAATAATACATTTTTCGCTTTTATTTTTTAAAGAAGTTAAATCAGCTCGTTTTCCTAAAACCAAACCCAATGCACCAAGAAGAATTGATTTTCCTGCACCAGTTTCACCAGTAATCACAGAAAATCCATCAGTAAATTTTACTGATAATTTTTCTATCAACGCAAAGTTTTCAATAGATAAAGATATAATCATTTAGAACGATTCAATATAGAATTAAAACTTGATATTAACCCATTTTGTAGAATTGGTAGGTGATATTCTAGATAATTTATCAACTAAACCATCAATATTAATACTTGGTCCATCAGAAAATATTGAAACAATTTCATCTGATTTTGCATCAAAAAATATCCTTGTTAGATAAGCATTTGGTTTAGCTTCATGCAAAGTTGAAAGTGTATTAATTGAATTAATAATGGCTTCTTTTGATGATTTCAAATCTTTATTCATATTATCCAAACCATTAAAATGATATTGAAACATTGCTTCTCGATAAGGCTTAAAAGTGGTTGACATTAAATCATTAATCAAGTAATATCTGTTTTGAGTTTTATCGGTTTGTGACCAACCTTTCCCTCCTGTAGAAGCTGCCAAGCTAACAATTTCTTGAGCAGATTGAAAATAATTAGCACCACTATCTAACTTAAAAGTTTCGGCATCAACTCCTAAAATTATATACGAATAAAAGGCAATAGTAGAAACTAAATTTGAATCATAACTACTTGGACTGTAAAACAAATTCTGAAATTCAATATATTGAAAATTAAAATCTTTATCGTTAATATTGATTATTGAAGAAGAAAAACTTGAATTGTAAATTGGTCTTGAAGCTTGAACTTGAATACTTGCTTCAAAATTATTTGATTCATAAGAGTTTAACGTAATAAACATTGTGCAACTTATTTTTTCGTTGTCTTTGTATGTTTTTTCGGTCCAAGCCGTTTTATTCACAAATTCATTCAATGCTGTTTCAAGACTTTTGAAAATTTGATTGTTAGCATTTGTAATTTTATCATAATTCACAACAACCTTACAGTTAAGCTCTTGCGCCTGAATAGTAACGAAAAAGCAAATTAAAATTAAACTAAAAATTTTACGCATCATAATGAGTTATTACTTTATTTAAAATATCAACCGCCACTTCTTCTTTCGATTTTAATTCCATTGGTTCAATATTGAAATTATTATCAATGAAAGTAATCTTATTAGTTGGTTTACCAAAACCGGCACCTTTATCTTGAAGCGAATTTAAAACTATCAAATCTAAGTTTTTTTTCTGAATTTTCAACTTAGCATTTTCAATTTCATTTTCAGTTTCTAATGCAAAACCAATTAAGAACTGATTCTTCTTTATTTCACCCAAAGATGCTAAAATATCTTTAGTTTTTTCTAATTCAATTGAAAAAATAATTTCTGATTTTTTAATCTTTTGTTCAGCAACACTTTTTGGTTTATAATCTGCAACTGCTGCCGCTAAAATAGCAACATCAACATCGTTATAAAACTCATGACAAACAATGTACATTTCTTGTGCAGAAACAATTTTTATCACTTTTATAGCATTATTCTCTACTTTCAAATGAGTTGGCCCTGAAATTAAAATGACTTCAGCTCCAAGATTTGCAGCTCTATTGGCAATATCAAATCCCATTTTTCCGGAAGAATGATTACCTATAAAACGCACAGGATCTATAGATTCGTATGTTGGACCAGCAGTAATTAGTATTTTTTTTCCTTTAAGCGGCAATTTACTTAATAAATCAGCTTCTAAAAATGAAATAATATTTTCGGGTTCTGCCATTCGACCTTCTCCAGAAAGTCCACTTGCTAATTCGCCAGATTCAGCAGGAATTATAATATTTCCAAACTGTTTTAACGAATTAAAAGAAGTAATTGTTGAAGGATGTTTGTACATATCCAAATCCATTGCAGGCGCAAAATAAACGGTACATTTAGCCGATAAATAAGTAGCAATTAAAAGATTATCACAATTGCCATTTACCATTTTAGATAACGTATTAGCAGTTGCTGGAGCTATAATCATTAAATCTGCCCAAAGACCAAGTTCAACATGGTTATTCCATTGAGCATTAGTATCTTCTTCATTATAAAAAGTAGAATGAACTGGGTTTTTAGATAATGTTGATAATGTTAATGGAGTTACAAAATCCTTAGAAGCAGGTGTCATTATCACTTGGACATGTGCACCTGCTTTTATAAATAGACGAACCAATGTAGCTGTTTTATAAGCGGCAATTCCACCAGAAATTCCTAGTAATATTTTTTTACCGCTTAAAACTGACATTGTTCTATATTATTTGTTTGTATCTTTATAATAAATCTTTCCATCCAACCATTCTTGAACTGCAAGAGCGTGTGGTTTTGGAAGTTTTTCATAAAATTTAGAAACTTCAATTTGTTCTTTGTTTTCAAAGACTTCTTCTAAGCTATCATTGTAAGTAGCAAATTCTTCTAACTTTTCAATCAATTCTTTTTTGATTTCTGTGTTAATTTGATTTGCTCTTTTAGCCATAATAGTTATTGCTTCATAAACATTCCCGGTAGGTTCTTCAATAACTGTTTTGTTGTAAGTTATTGTGTTTACTGGCGCATTGGTCTTTTTTAAATCCATGACTTTTTTATTTATTTAGAAAATTGTTGTAAATCTTTATCAATTCTAGCTAACATTTCGTCGGCTTTTGCTTTATATTTTGTATCTGCTTTGAATTTAACCAATCCATTATAAGCTACTTTTGCATTATTCAGTCGTTCTTGCATTTTTTGTACTACACTATTAATAGCTAGTTTATAAGCAGAATCTAATTTCAAATACAAAGCATCTTCTTTAAAAGTTGTTCCAGGAAAATCTGAAATAAAATTATCAAACGCAATTTGAGCCGCTTTATAATCCGAAATAGTATTGTATTGTTTTGCATTTTCGAATGCTTTTTTCTCAACTTTATTTTTCAACTCTTTTACAATGGCATTAGCTTCTGGTAAATAAGTAGAAGTTGGATAAGTATCAATAAAATTCTGTAATTTATCTAATGCTTTATCTGTATCTGCTTGGTCTAAGCTATAAGCTGGAGAAAGTTTTGAATAACATTGCGCACTCAAAAACATTGCTTCTTCTTGTTTTTCACTTTTTGGGTAACTTGAAGCAAAATTTTCAAATTGATAACCAGCCAAATAATACTGTTTTGTTTTATAATAAGATTGTGAAAACATATAAAACAACTTCTCTGCTTGAGGTTTCCCTTTATACGAAGGTGCTATTTGCTCAAATAATCGGATAGCTTTTTCATATTTTCCTTTACCATATATTTTTGCAGAAACTTCATATTTTACAGCAATATCCTCAGATTTTAATGCTTTTTGATATTCGCTACAAGACGAAAAAAGAACTACCAATATTAAAAGTGAAACTATTTTCTTCATTTTTGTTTTTTATATGCAGTTTTTCAAGGGATTTAGGTCTCAAAAAATCGAACTGCAAAATTAGTTAATAATTAGATACTATGAAACATTTTTTTTAATTGTTATTTTTTAATCAAAAAACTACAGACTTTTCACAAATATTGAAAGTCTATTAGCCAAATCTTGATCAACACTTACTAACGGAAGTCGAACTGTATTTTCTGACAATCCCAGTATTTTATGTACTTCTTTAATTCCAGCTGGATTTCCTTGTTCGAAAATCATATCGATTGCATCAGTTAAAAGATAATGTAATTTATAGGCTTCATCCACTTTTCTATCCAAACCTAAACGCACCATATCCGAAAATTGTCTTGGAAAACCTTCTCCTATTACCGAAATAACTCCGCTTCCTCCTGCTAAAACTATTGGCAATGTAACCATATCGTCTCCAGAAATCACATGAAAACCTTCTGGTTTGTTTTGAATTAACTTCATTGCTTGAACAATATCACCGGCTGCTTCCTTGATAGCAACAATATTTTTAAAATCATTAGCTAATCTTAAAACCGTTGATGGCAACATATTACTTCCTGTTCTACCTGGAACATTATATAAAATTACTGGAATTGATGAAGCATTTGCTACAGCCTTAAAATGTTGGTAAACTCCTTCTTGAGTAGGTTTATTGTAATAAGGTGAAACTGAAAGAATCGCCACAAAACTAGATAAATCTCTTTCTTTTAATTCCTTAACAACTTCTAAAGTATTATTTCCTCCAACGCCAAGAACCAATGGCAATCTTCCTTTGTTTGCATCAATTATTGTTTGAATAACCAATTCCTTTTCATCTTGACTTAAAGTTGCATTTTCGGCGGTAGTTCCAAGTACAACTAGATAATCAATTCCGTTATCAATTTGGAAATTTACAATTTGAATTAACGCTTCTGTATCAACAGAAAAATCTTTTTTGAACGGCGTTACAAGCGCAACTCCAGTTCCAATTAATGATTGCATGTTATAATTTGTTTAGTATTTTCAAATATTTGAATAACTCTTCCATAAAAACCTTATAATTTTCGGCATTTGTATCAATCATAAAATGATGCAATCGTTTATCAATTGCTGCAAATCCAACTTTAAAACTGGCTTTAGAAAGATGTGTTGTTAATAAAAGTGGCGCTTTTTCAATGTCGTAATAACTAATTAATAAATCAAAATCAGAATTTACAAAATCTTTAAATTGCTGAGCATCAATTGAAGCAGTCCATGTTAAATTTTTATAACTAAAAACTGGATAATCGAAAGTTTCATTCTTTTTTATCTTATTTTTAAAAACTAAAATCTGAATGTTTTCACTTTTAATTCCTTGCTGAATAAGTTCTTTTAATAATTCTTCTCTTTCATAAAAATAGGTTTCGTCAAAAACTATCCCAACTTTTTTAATAGAACTATCTGAATTTATTAACCTTACATTGGATAACCTTTTCTTAACTATCTTTTTTGCCCAAAAATCCTTTATTTTATTTAAAAACATAGTACTTTTACTTGGTTACAAATTTAATTAAATTTAGTCGTATATCAGATGGTAAAACTAAAAAACTATAACGTTGGAATGAAACATTTTGTTTTATTATTAACATTTATATCTTTAATTTCTTGCTCAAGTCAACACTTTTATGTTTCAAAGATTGAAGGCAAAAAAATTGCAATCACCGAAAAGCAAACCGGAGTTACCGAAATTGAAAACTATATTAAACCTTATCGAGAAAATATCGATAAAGATTTGAATGAAGTTTTGGCATATTGTCCAATTACTTTGGATAAATCTGGCGAATGGCAAACTAATATTGGTTGTTTTCTTGCTGATATAACATTAGAAAAAAGCAATCCTATTTTCTTAAAACGTGAACAAAAATCAATTGATGTTTGCTTGCTAAATCATGGAGGAATTCGGACTATTATTCCAAAAGGAACTGTTACTGCGAGAAATGCGTATGAAGTAATGCCTTTTGAAAATAGTGCTGTAGTTATTGGACTTAAAGGCGAACAATTAGTTGAAATTGCCAATTATATTGTTTCCGAAAAGAAGCCTCATCCGTTATCGGGAATGACTTTTACAATTACAAAAGATAATGCTGTAAAAAACATTCAAGTTCAAGGAAAACCTTTAGAATTAGATAAAATATATTATGTTGTAACCTCAGATTATTTATCAAATGGTGGTGATAACATGGTGTTTTTCAAAAAAGGAGTAAATAGATGTGATACCGATTATAAACTTCGTAACATCATAATTGATTATTTTAAAGATGTTGATACTTTAAAAATTAATACTGATATTAGAATAACTAAAGAATAACAGCATGAAAAGAAGAGAATTTATCAAAAATACGGCTGCTAGTTCGGCACTATTAACACTTACAGGATTATCATTAAGTAGTTTTAAAAATGAAGATGTAAAACACATTACGATTCTTCATACTAACGATGTTCATAGTTATATTGATCCATTTCCGCCCAATCATCCTAAAAATCCAAATATGGGTGGCGTTGCTCGACGTGCAGCTATAATTGAAACTATTCGCAAAGAAAATCCAAATGTGCTTTTGCTTGATGCAGGTGATATTTTTCAAGGAACTCCGTATTTTAATTATTATGGTGGAGAACTGGAATTCAAATTAATGAATATGATGGGTTATGAAATTGTAACCATCGGAAATCACGATTTTGACAACGGAATTGAAGGATTGTTAGCGCAAATGCCCAATGCAAATTTCGATTTTGTTTCTAATTATGGATTCAAGAATACCGTTTTAGACGGACATGTTAAACCTTACAAAATCACATATATTGATGGTGTGAAAATTGGAGTTTTTGGACTTGGTGTTGAATTACAAGGCTTAGTTGATAAGAAAAATTGCAAGGAAACCATTTACAACGACCCAATAGAATCGGCAACGGATATGGCTAGAATTCTGAAACACGAACAAAAATGCGACATTGTGATTTGTTTATCGCACATTGGCTATAGCTACAAAGAAGATCCGAATAAAGTTTGTGATTTAATTTTGGCTAAAAAAACAAAAGATATTGATTTGATAATTGGTGGACACACGCATACTTTTCTTGATAAACCTGTAATTGAAAAAAACCTTGAAGGAAAAGATGTTCTAATCAATCAAGTTGGTTGTTATGGTTTGAATTTAGGAAGAATAGA
Source organism: Flavobacteriaceae bacterium (assembly GCA_947377425.1). Taxonomy (GTDB): domain Bacteria; phylum Bacteroidota; class Bacteroidia; order Flavobacteriales; family Flavobacteriaceae; genus Flavobacterium. The sequence continues at coordinate 5,945 of CANCFZ010000024.1, read as the reverse complement.
TTTTTATTTAACATCTGACAAACAAATAGCTAGCAAAGGAAAATCAATCATTGTCTAACTTTTCGGAAGAAATTACAAATTCATAAAAGGTATAAAAAGCTAAGATATTTAATGTCATAGCTAAAGGGCGCAAAAGTATAGAATGAGAATCAACTAAATAATATTTTTCTATATATATAACCAATTGTAAACCGAGAAATAACAACACACTTATTAGCAATAATGAATTTTGTTTTGTATCACTCATTACATAATTTGAAATTGCTATTCCTCCCAAAATAGCTGCCATAAAGTTATGGAAGACAATTAAATAATAAGAGTTTTCAGGAACATCAGACGCTGCAAATAGGTAGAAAAAGATGAATCCTAAAGGTATTGTTGCCAATATAAAAGGTACAAAATCTTTAGTTTTAACTATTTTAAAAATCAGAATTAATAAAAATATTCTGTGTATGGTGAAACTTATAACCCCATAAAAAAGTGATTCTTGACTATTCGGAATAAACAATAAATTTGTAATTAAGGAAAAAGACATCACCAAAAAAAACATCAAATCTTTTTTAGTAGAATTATAAAAAAATAAAACCATCAACAAAAAAGGTATTAATGGCTTTGAAACATATATAATTGGTTTGCATGGAATGGATTCTGCAACAACTTCAATTAGTGCATTAATAAAATAAATTATAACAAACAATCTAACAATGCTTTTTTTATTGATCATTTCCATTCAATAAAAATAAACAAAAATCATTAAAATAGACTACACTTCGTTAAAAATTTAATTTTTTTCCTTTTAAAATCATTAAGTAGTTAAAAATGTAATGCCCTAAAATAAAGAATATCATTGAAAATGGCTTTAAAAATTCATAATTGAAAAAATAAAATTTAATTCCTAAAACAACAAAATTTATCCCAAAAAAAAGAGAACTCATCAATAAAAGTTTACTAAAGACGTCGTTTTTAATAACATAATTTCCTAAAGAGAAACCACCTAATATTGTCATTAAAATTGTTTGGAAAATAATCAAATAAAAGCCTCCTCCATTAATATTATCGTAAACAATGTTTATCAAACTTAAAAATAAAAATAAAAACGGAATTGAGCCTATAATGACAGGGATAAAGCCAAGAGATTTTTCATCTTTAAAAATTTTAATAATAATTAAGATTCGATAAATTAAAAATGAAATAGATGCTAACAATGTAAGTTTTACATTGCTTGATATAAAAAGCAAATTAGCAAACCAATTAAACAACAATGCAATTACATACAAATAAGATGCTTTTTTTGCCGCAATACTATATATTATAATTAAAATTGGTATAAGAAAAGGTTTTGATACCCATTGCAATCTAATGTCATTTATGAACTCTGCGTAGATTTCAATAAATGAAAAAATAAAAAAAGTAATTATTAAAAAAAAATGGCTTTTTTTAGATTTTAGATTTACTATTTCAACTAATTTATTTAACATATTTACTCTATATTCATTACTTTATTTTCTCTTAAAAGAACGTATTTTATAAAGAACAAATAAGAAAATAGTTGACATGCAAAATGTATAGAATCTAAAACTAATAATTGGTTTTGAAAATTAAAAATAAGATAAAAAACATCTGAAATTAAGACGCAACTTGCACACATCATCAAAAATAAATTTGAGATATTAATTTTCCAAATGATATTATAACTTGCTAAAAGTGCCAAAATAATGAGTAGAACTCCAAAAACAGCAACTTGAAGTTGAATACTTCCTTCTTCAATTGAAAATAATTCCAAAAACATAGATAATATGTAGGTTAGGAACAATCCAATAATTGTTAATGAAATAACATTAAAGAAATTAAATTTGAATTTTTCAATGTTTTTAATCATAATAATCACAATCATTAAATTACTAATAAAAAAAGGTGGGATTATGTAATATAATTCATTTTCAAAATTCATTAATCCTAGTGCCTCACCTATAAAATTAGACAATAGAAATAAACACATTGGAATACTTATTTTCTTTGTTTCTGCATAATAGTAGAAAAACAATGCAGGAATAATTAATGGAATAGTGAATAATCTCAAACCCTCAAGTCTAAAAATATCAGCAATTATTGCTAAAAAGCAACAACCAAAATAGGTTATGAGGGCAACTTTACTAGTTTTCATTAATCATTTTTATAAAATCATTTTCAGAAATAATTGCAATTCCTAATTGATTGGCTTTTTCCAGTTTGGCTGGTCCCATATTATCCCCAGCAATTACATAATCAGTTTTAGAAGAAATCGAGCTTCCTACTTTACCTCCGTTATCTTCAATAGATTTTTTTAAATCGTCACGAGAGAATATTTCAAAAACTCCGGATACTACAAAAGTTTTACCCAAAAGTTTATCAGTAGCATTTGGATTAAATTTTTCAATAATTTTAAATTGAACTCCAAATTGTTTTAATCGTTCAATGATAGTACTATTATTTTGATTTTCAAAGAATTCAATTACACTTTGCGCAATTCGTTCTCCAATTTCATCAACTAAAATTAAATCCATTAATGATGCTTGGCTTAATGCATCTATATTTTTATAATGTTTGGCTAATTTCTTTGCTACGGTTTCTCCTACATATCGAATTCCTAGTGCAAATAATACACGTTCAAACGGAATTTCTTTAGATTTTTCAATCCCATTTACCAAATTTTCAGCACTTTTTTTAGCCATTCGCTCCAATGGAATTACTTGTTCAATAGTTAATTCATATAAATCAGAATAATCTTTTACTAAATTATTATGGAACAACAAAGCAACCGTTTCTCCACCTAAACCTTCAATATCCATTGCTTTTCGAGAAATGTAATGCTGAATTCTACCTATAATTTGTGGTGGACAACCATAGAAATTTGGACAAAAATGATTGGCTTCACCTTCTTTTCTTATTAATTCCGTATTACATTCGGGACAATGAGTAATATATTTTGTTGGTTCAACTTGATTTCCTCTTTTGGCAACACCAATAATCTTCGGGATAATTTCACCTCCTTTTTCAACAAAAACTTCGTCGCCAATTCTAATGTCTAATTTCCCAATTTGATCGGCATTGTGTAATGAAGCACGTTTCACTATAGTTCCAGCGAGTTGTACAGGTTCTAAATTAGCAACCGGAGTTATCGCTCCTGTTCGACCAACTTGATAGGAAATAGAGTTTAAAGTTGTGGTAACTTGTTCTGATTTAAATTTATAAGCAATTGCCCATCGAGGAGATTTTGCTGTATAACCTAATTCATTTTGGTGATTGAAATCGTTAACTTTTATAACGACACCATCAGTTTCATATGGCAAATTGTGTCTATGAACATCCCAATAATTGATAAACTCAAAAACATCATCCAAATTATTAGCCAATTTTGATTGTGTAGGAACTTTAAAACCCCAATTTCTAGCGGTTTCTAAACCTTCAAATTGAGTTGAGAAAGGCAAATTATTGCCAATGATAAAATATAACAAACAATCTAATGGACGCTTGGCAACTTCTGCACTATCTTGTAACTTCAAGCTTCCAGATGCTGTATTTCTTGGATTTGAATAAGGCAACTCACCAATATCAATCAATTCCTGGTTCATTTTTTCAAAACCTTCAAATGGAAGAATGATTTCTCCACGAATATCAAATTTAGGCGGAAAATTTCCTCTCAATTGTAATGGAATTGATTTAATAGTTTTAATATTATTGGTTACATCATCACCTTGAAATCCATCTCCACGAGTTACTGCTTTACTTAATTTTCCGTTTTCATAAGTTATAGAAATTGATGCACCGTCATATTTTAATTCACAAGTATATTGCAAATCAACATTTCCTAAAACCTTTTGAATTTTGATTTCCCAGTCTTGCAAATCTTCTTTAGAATAGGAATTATCCAACGAATACATTCTATTTTCATGAACAAAAGTTTGAAAATTTTTAGTAATAGTTCCTCCAACACGCTTTGTGGGAGAATTTTCATCAAAATATTCTGGATGTTTTGTTTCTAAATCTTCAAGTTGTTTTAACTTTTGATCAAATTCAAAATCAGAAATTATAGGTTTATCAAGCACATAGTAGTTGTGATTGTGAGCGTTAAGTTCTTCACGTAAATCCTGAATTGTTTTATGAATATCCATAAAAAAAAGAAATTGGCTATTATAGTATTTTGTGTACTAAAATAGCCAATTATTTTGTATTTAAAAAGTTATGCTTGCATTATAGTGTTAATTTGAAGATAAAGTTGACCGTCACTAAGAATTGTTCCTTGAGTAATCAAATCAAATATTGCTTCATTTCGCTCTTTATCATAATCCTTTTTGCCAACATGAATCTCAACTGTATCTGTAAAAATATTATTTGTTAACCATTGCAAGCCTTCTTTAGCCATAAAATCGACTTCCAAAACTAATGATTTTAAAACCATCGATTGAATAAATTCTTTTTGACAATGAAATAAGAAAATATGATTTTTAGAAAAATGTTCTAAAAATTGTGCATTTGTTAAAACACCTTCCCATATTAAATCCGAAAAAACATCTAATTCTTGTTCTGCAACTTCTGGTTTATTTGTTTTTATTTCGTCCCATTCCTTTTTATCAATGGATTGTGAAGCTAAGAATGTTGCAAATTCTTGATGTAATGCTTCAAATTGTTCTTTAGTTAGTCTTTTGTATTTCATAATTATTTATATTTTTAGCCACAAAGACTCAAAGGCACAAAGTTTAATTTTTATACTTAATTTTTTAAATATTAATTCGTTTACAAAGTAATGGTATTTTAAAAACCTTCGTGCCTTTGAGTCTTTGTAGCTAAAACCTTAATCTTCGTGGCAAAGTAAAAAAAAATCCCGACTTTCATCGGGACTTTATATTTATAATAGCAAGATATTAAACCTCAGCTAAAATTTCATAAGGTAAGTCTACAATAACATCTCTGTGTAATCTCACAGATGCATTGTATTTTCCTGTTCTTTTAACAACACCACTAGTGATAAATTTTCTATCAATAGTTTGTCCTGCTTTTTCTAAAGCTGCAGCGATATCAATATTGGTTACAGAACCAAATAATTTTTCACCACCTGCTTTTGACGTAATTTTAATTTCTAAAGCTTTTAATGCATCTGCAATTTTGGTAGCATCAGCAACAACTTTAGCTTCTTTGTGAGCTTTTTGTTTTAAATTTTCAGCCAAAACTTTCTTTGCAGAAGGTGTAGCCAATTGAGCAAATCCTTGAGGAATTAAGAAATTACGACCGTAACCAGCTTTAACTGATACAATATCATCTTTAAATCCTACGTTTTGAACGTCTTGTTTTAATATAAGTTCCATGTTGTTGTCCTTATTATAGAAGTTAGGTTCCCTTTGATGAGAAACCAACAACTGTTGATTTTAAATTATTTTAATAAATCGGCCACGTATGGCATTAAAGCTAAGTGACGAGCTCTTTTAACAGCAACTGACACTTTTCTTTGAAATTTCAATGAAGTTCCTGTTAAACGACGTGGTAAAATTTTACCTTGCTCGTTAACGAATTTTAATAAGAAATCTCCATCTTTATAATCAATATATTTGATTCCAGATTTTTTGAAACGACAATACTTTTTAGTTTTGTTTGTTTCGATGTTCAAAGGCGTTAAATATCTGATATCTCCGTCTTTTTTTCCTGAAGCTGATTGTTGTAATGTTGCCATGATTAAGCTTTTGCTACTTTAAGTTTTTCTCTTCTTCTTTCTGCCCAAGATATTGCGTGTTTATCTAAACTTACAGTTAAGAAACGCATAATTCTTTCGTCACGTCTAAATTCAGTTTCAAAAGCAATTAATACTTCTGGAGCTACTTGGAATTCAAACAAATGGTAAAAACCACTTTTTTTGTTTTGGATTTCGTAAGCTAATTTTTTTAAGCCCCAATCCTCTTTTGATACCATCTTTG
>CANCFZ010000023.1 GCA_947377425.1 Flavobacteriaceae bacterium | reverse complement strand
TGACGATGGACAACATGAATAATATTTAGTAATGACAACTCGTGAGTTGTCACTAAACAATAGAATATGTCAGAAAATTTAGTCGTGCCAACAATGGCAGAAATGGTAGCTCAAGGCAAACAACCCGAAGTTTTATTTTGGGTAGGTTGTGCTGGTAGTTTTGACGACAGAGCAAAAAGAATCACTAAAGCATTTGTGCGAATATTAAATCGTGCGAATGTTGAATTTGCAGTTCTTGGAACCGAAGAAAGCTGTACTGGTGATCCTGCAAAACGAGCCGGAAATGAATTTTTGTTTCAAATGCAAGCCATGATGAATATTGAAGTTCTAAATGCTTATGAAGCAAAGAAAATCGTAACTGCATGTCCGCATTGTTTCAACACACTAAAAAATGAATACCCAGAATTAGGTGGTAAATATGAAGTTGTTCATCATACAGAATTCTTAAAATCACTTTTAGATTCTGGTAGATTAACCATTGAAGGCGGACAATTTAAAGGAAAACGAATCACTTTTCACGATCCATGTTATTTGGGAAGAGCCAATAATATCTATGAAGCACCTAGAGAATTAATTCAAAAATTGGATGCCGAATTGGTAGAAATGAAACGATCTAAAGCCAACGGATTATGTTGTGGTGCTGGTGGCGCACAAATGTTTAAAGATGCAGAAAAAGGAGATAAAGAAATCAATATTGAAAGAACAGAAGATGCTTTAGAAATACAGCCTGATATTATTGCCGCAGGTTGTCCATTTTGCAATACCATGATGACCGATGGTATAAAAAATAAAGAACGTGAAGCCGATGTTAAAGTAATGGATATTGCCGAATTAATCGCCAACGCTCAAGATTTATAAATAACTCATTCAGAAATCAAAAGTCTGAATTCAAAAAACAAAAATCATAATGTACATTCCATTTGAAAACTTACCAGAAGAATCTAAAATTTGGATTTACCAATCCAGCAGAAAATTTTCAGATGATGAAGTAGCTGCTATTGAAAAAGATTTAACTGAGTTTTTAACTAATTGGAGTGCACATGGAACCTCATTAGAATCTTCTTTTCAAATTAAATACAATCGATTTATTATTATTGCCGTAAATCAAGAAGTGCATGCTGCAACTGGTTGTTCAATAGATTCATCGGTTGCTTTCATTCAAAATTTAGAACAAAAATACAGCGTTGATTTATTAGATAAAATGAATGTCGCTTTCAAGCAAGGTGAATTTGTTACTTACAAAACCTTACTTGATTTCAAAAAATTGGCAAAAGATAAATCTGTTTCAGAAAACACAATAGTTTTCAATAATCTCGTTAATACCATAGAAGAATTCAACGAAGGTTGGGAAATTCCTGCTAGCGAAAGTTGGCACAGTCGCTTCTTTTAATTTCAATATTTTTTGATGAAACAAATCAGTAAATTAATACTATTAGTATTTATTTTGACTTTGATAACCAATTGTGGTTCTTCTAAAGTTGTGATGCCTATTAGTAAAATTCTAAAGCCCGAAGTCACTTATGATGAAGACGTTTATGTTCCAGTTTTAAAATCGGAGCGTAAAAACTTTTTCAAAGAAACTGCTTCCGAAAATAAATGGGTTGATAGTATTTATAACCAAATGTCTTTTGATGAAAAAGTGGGTCAATTATTTATGATTGCTGCTTATTCTAATAAAGATACAGTTCATTTTAATGCTGTAGAAAAATTAATTACCGAAAATAAAGTTGGCGGATTAATCTTTTTTCAAGGTGGACCTGTACGTCAAGCTAATTTAACCAATCGTTTTCAATCTAAATCAAAAGTTCCTTTGTTTATTGGGATTGATGCTGAATGGGGTTTGAGTATGAGATTGGATTCAACCTATAAATATCCATGGAATACTACGCTTGGAGCAATTAGAGATTTAAAATTGATAGAGCAAGTTGGTGAAAATATGGCACAAGAAACTAAACGAATTGGTGCTCAATTTAATTTTGCTCCAGTTATAGATATTAATACTAATCCTAAAAATCCTATAATTGGAAACCGTTCTTTTGGAGAAGATAAAGTGAATGTTACCGAACATGCAATTGCTTTGATGAAAGGTGTTCAAGGACAAGGAGTTTTTTGTACAGGCAAACATTTTCCAGGTCACGGAGATACTGCTTTAGATTCGCATTACGCTTTGCCAGTTGTAAATTTTTCAAAAGATAGATTAGAAAACGTTGAACTTTATCCCTACAAGCGAATGTTTGATGAAGGTTTGGTATCAGTAATGGTAGCCCACTTGAATATTCCTAGTGTTGAACCTAGAGAAAATTGGCCAACGTCTGTTTCTCATGCGGTTGTAACCGATTTGTTGCAAGATGAACTTGGTTTTGAGGGTTTAATTTTTACAGATGCTTTAAATATGAAAGCTGCTAGTAAATTTATGAAACCAGGTGACATTGATTTGGAAGCATTTATGGCTGGAAATGATATTTTACTTTTCCCAGAAAATGTTCCATTGGCTTACGAAAAAATTTGCACTGCTTATCAAGATAGTTTGATTTCTGACGAGCGTTTAGCAAAATCAGTAAAGAAAATTTTGAAATACAAATTCAAAGCCGGTCTAAATCAGTACAAGCCTATAGCTTTAAAAAACCTTTCTAATGATTTGAATGCAACTTACAAAGATGCCTTGCAATATCAATTGTATGAAAATGCTATTACGGTTCTAAAAAATAAAGATGCTATTTTGCCAATTACAAATTTAGATCAAAAAATTGCTTATGTTAAATTAGGTGATGATGTTAATTCTTCATTTGTTACAACATTAAAAAAATATACTGAAGTAACTGAAATTTCAGATTCAAATTTAGATTCATTAAAAGTCAAACTTAAAGATTTTAATATTGTTATAATTGGTTATCATAAATCGGATAGAGCTTGGAAAAAGAATGATTTTTCTGATGCAGAATTGCAATGGTTACAAGAAATAGCTAAAAATAACAATGTTATTTTAGATGCTTTTGCAAAACCCTATTCGCTTTCTTCTATAAATTTTTCGGATATTAAAGGTGTTGTAATGTCTTACCAAAATAGTGATATTGCACAAGAAGTTTCAGCCGAATTACTATTTGGAGCGATAGAATCTAAAGGAAAATTGCCTGTTTCAATAAACGAAGAATTTAAAGATGGATTCGGGTTGATAACTGAAAAGTTAAATCGTTTAGGTTTTACTGCTCCAGAAAATGTTGGTATGAGTCCAAAAGTATTATCAAAAATTGATGTACTTGCAAAAAAAGCTATCGATGGAAAAATGACACCTGGAATTCAGATTTTGGTAGCCAGAAGAGGAAAAGTTATTTTCCAAAAATCGTATGGTTATCATACATATGACAATCAGATTAAAGTTCAAAATTCTGATATTTATGATGTGGCATCTATGACAAAAATGGTTTCTACTTTGCCTAATGTAATGCAAATGTACGATCAAGGAAAAGTGAATTTAGACACCAAATTGGGAGATATGGTTCCACTATTTAAAGGAACAGATAAACAAGATATTTCATTTAAAGAGTTACTTTCTCATTATGCTCGTCTACAAGCTTGGATTCCATTTTATAAATCGACTTTAGACATTGATAAATGTCCATTAGATAAATATTATTGTTTCAATAGCAAATCTGGATTTACAAATCAAGTTTCAGATAATTTATATATCAGAAATGATTACCAAGATAGTATAATGAACCAAATTTCAAAAAGTAAACTTTTGGATAAAAAAGAATACAAATACAGCGATTTCACATTTATAATTCTGAAAGATTATTTAGAAAAAACTACCGGAAAATCATTGGACGAATTAAGTACCAATAATTTCTATAAATCATTGGGAATGAATAATACAATGTACAATCCGTTGCGAAAATTTGATAAAAATAGCATTCCACCGACAGAAGATGATACTTACTTTCGTCATTCATTAATTCAAGGATACGTGCACGATATGGCAGCAGCAATGCAAGGCGGAATTGGCGGTCATGCAGGAATTTTTTCCAATTCGATGGACATGGCGAAAATTATGCAATTATATCTTCAAAAAGGAAATTATGGTGATCATCAGTATTTTTCATCTCAAACTTTTGATACTTTTAATACTTGTTATTTCTGTTCAGAAGGAAACCGTCGTGGTTTAGGATTTGATAAACCCCAATTAGGAAAAGAAGGTCCAACTTGTGGTTGTGTTTCCATGTCAAGTTTTGGACATGCTGGTTTTACAGGGACAATGGCTTGGGCTGATCCGGAAACTGAAATTATTTATGTATTTTTATCAAACAGAACTTATCCAGATTCCAACGCAGCAAATAGACTTTCAAAAGAAAATATCCGTGAAGATATTCAGAAAGTAATTCAAGATGCTATTTTGGATAAATAGTTTTTTATTGTTGATAGAAGTCATTAACTTCGTACTTCTAAAAAACAGCAATGAAAATAGCAATAGTATGTTATCCAACCTTTGGAGGAAGTGGAGTAGTAGCAACCGAGTTGGGACTAGAATTAGCCCATCGAGGACACGAAATTCATTTTATAACCTACAGACAACCAGTTCGATTAGCGCTTTTAAACTCTAATGTACACTACCATGAGGTAAATGTTCCAGAATATCCATTGTTTCATTATCAGCCTTATGAATTGGCTCTTTCAAGCAAATTGGTTGATATTATAAAATTGTATAAAATCGAGTTACTTCATGTGCATTATGCCATTCCTCATGCCTATGCGGGTTATATGGCTAAACAAATGTTGAAAGATGAAGGAATTATTATTCCAATGGTAACAACGCTTCACGGAACCGATATTACACTTGTTGGAAATCACCCAAATTATAAAACGGCAGTTAGTTTTAGTATCAATAAATCGGATGTTGTTACTTCGGTATCTCAAAGTTTGAAAGAAGACACTTATAAATTATTCAATATCAAAAACGAAATTCATGTTATTCCAAATTTCATAGAATTAGGCAAACAAAGAAACGAACCATTAATTTCTTGCCAACGTTCAGTAATGGCAAAACCTGACGAACGAATTGTAACTCACATTAGTAATTTTAGAAAAGTAAAGAAAATTCCTGATGTGGTTAAGATTTTTTATAAAATTCAACAATCTATTCCTGCTAAATTAATGATGGTTGGTGATGGTCCAGAAAAGGAAAAAGCCGAACGTTTGTGTCAAGAATTAGGAATTCAAGATAAAGTTATTTTCTTCGGAAATAGCAATGAAATTGATAGTATTTTATCGTATTCAGATTTATTTTTACTTCCTTCAGAAACAGAAAGTTTCGGTTTAGCAGCTTTAGAAGCAATGGCTTGGAGTGTTCCAGTTATATCAAGCAATTCTGGTGGTTTACCCGAAGTAAATTTTGATGGAATTTCTGGGTTTTTAAGTAATGTAGGCAATGTTGATGAAATGGCTGAAAATGCAATTACAATTTTAAGCAATAATCAAACATTAAAAACGTTTAAAGAAAATGCTTTATCGATTGCAAAACAATTTGATATAAAAAATATTTTACCCTTGTATGAAACATTATATCATGAAGCCATAAGTCATTCTAAACAAACAATTTAAAATTATGATTAAAAGAATAGCGATTGTATCATTAGTTTTTGTTTTATTTTCATGTTCATCAACTAAACCACCATTAATTTCTGGAGTTAAATATGATGTACTAACTGGAAGTGATTATGGAGGAGCTTCGTTTCAATTTTATGAAATTATTTCCGAAGAAGCTGAATTCAATATTCTTTTAACTGATGATATTATAAAACCATATGTTAAGAAAGATGATATTAAAACCTGTAATTTTATTTTGGTAAATATGGGTGAGAAAAAAACTGCTGGCTATTCTTTAAAAGTTCAAAAAGTAGAAGAACTTGATGATAAAATAATTGTTACTTTAAAAGAGATTGAGCCTAAAGGTAATTTAGCTCAAGTGGTTACTAAACCGTGTTATGTTATTAAAATCAAGTCAAAGAAACCTATTGAGATAAAATAAAAGTTTCAAAAATTAAAATGCCCCAAAAGTCATAAACTATTTGAGGCATTTTTCATTTAATCAAATTTATATCTAATTCCTAAACCTAAATCAGGACCAAAATTATTATCTCTATAACCATTTGAGTTGATATATAACTCAGGTCTTAAATCTAATGATAATTGAATTGGCACTTCTTTAAAATTATATTCCACACCAATATCTCCGGCTCCAAATAAAAATGTACCACTATTGGAAATTCCAGATTGATTATAGCTCCAACTTCCAACACCAGCACCTAAACCTGCATACCAATTAAATCCATTATCAATTTCCCATAACCATTGATACAAACCACCTAGTTTAAAGGCATTTACATAATTATTATTACGCCATCCCAAATCAAATTCTAATCTATTATTTTTAGACAACCCTCTTTGGTATGAAACTTCTGCTCCAAATCCATCATTATCTCCTAAGCGCAAACCTAGTGCGTTTTTAGAAATGTCTTGAGCTTGTGTGCTTACTGCTAATCCAATTAGCATGAAAACGGTTAAAATTACTTTCTTCATAAGTTTTTTATATTAAATTGGTTTATGCAAATTTCAACAAATACTACAATGCATTTGTTATACAATTAAACTTATAAATTACATAATTATTGTTTTTTTTAATATAAAAATTAATTCAAATGATATGCTGATAAAAATTCTGATTGAGTTTGACTTCCTGATGAAGGAATAGGAAGCGTAACACCAGGTATAGAATTTAATTGATAATTTATCAATGTATTTGTATAAAACATACCAATATTTTTGGCATAATATTGAGTTGATGTAACTACATCTTGAGCTGCCATTATTGTAATTGGAATTGTTATTCCTGATATTGTTTGAGTAGTTGTAATTTTCATATTCATAATCACTTTAGTTTTCTTAACATCGGTATAAGAATTTCCATTTGGAGACACATAAGTTGCTAAACTTCCATCACAAACAGTTTTTAATGTGTAATCAATGGTTAATGGGTAAGTTTGAACCGTTTGATTTATAGTTCCAGAAGACGTACTTAAAACATCATTTACCGACGCATTTTCTTTAAAAAAAACAAAATCAGTTAATGCTAAACTAATTGGAGATGTCAATCCAAAATTCACACTAAAGTTACCTGTCATTTCTAATTTACTTCCGTCAATTTTTACACCATTATCTTTCAAGGTAGAAGAGAAAAACCCGGATGGAGTAATTAATGTCTTCATTTTTTTATAAATAATAGTGTTAATTATAGTGTCATGAGCAACATACAAAGAATCTCTATTTATAGTTCCAGCATTATCAACATTATAAACCCAATAATTCCCATTATTTAATGGTAAAAAAGTTGTTGCAGGGCTGTTATCAATACCTAAATCATCATTGCTATGAGAACATGAGGTGAAGAGAATTATTATAAAAAGAGATGCACAAATAAATTTAATTTTCATATTAATTTTTAGTTATTAGTTTGAGTGCTAATGTAGCAAAAGTTTTTTGTATTAAAAAAAATCATTCTTAATATATCTTTAAACTTTAAAAATCCTATTTTTGTTGAAAACAAAATATATGGCTGGTAATAGTTATGGAACTCTTTTTAAAATAACCACTTTTGGTGAATCTCATGGTGAAGCTCTCGGTGGAATAATTGATGGATGTCCTGCAGGAATTGAATTAGATTTTGATGTCATTCAAACTGAAATGCAACGCCGTAAGCCTGGTCAATCCTCAATTGTTACTCAAAGAAAAGAAGAAGATGAAATACAGTTTCTTTCAGGTATTTTTGAAGGAAAAACTACAGGAACTCCAATTGGATTTATAATTCCAAATACGAATCAAAAATCGGATGATTATTCACATATTAAAGATACTTATCGTCCAAGTCATGCCGATTACGTGTATGAAAAAAAATACGGAATTAGAGATTATCGCGGTGGTGGAAGAAGCTCTGCAAGAGAAACAGCAAGTAGAGTAGTTGCAGGAGCAATTGCCAAACAAGTAATTAAGAATATAAAAATCAACGCTTTTGTTTCGTCTGTTGGAAATATATTTATTGACAAACCATATCAAGACTTAGATTTTTCAAAAACTGAAAGTAACGCAGTTCGTTGTCCAGATGTTGCAACAGCTGAGAAAATGGAAACCTACATCAAAGAAATTAAAAAACAAGGTGATACCATTGGCGGAACTATAACATGTGTTATTCAAAATGTTCCAATCGGACTTGGCGAGCCTGTTTTTGATAAACTTCATGCCGAATTAGGTAAAGCAATGTTGTCAATTAATGCTGTAAAAGGATTTGAATTCGGAAGTGGATTTTGTGGAGCAATGATGAAAGGTAGTGAACACAATGATTTATATAATGAAGATGGCACAACAAAATCTAATTTATCTGGTGGAATTCAGGGCGGAATTTCTAACGGAATGGATATTTATTTTCGTGTAGCCTTCAAACCAGTTGCGACTTTAATTCAAAAACAAGAAGTGCTAACCAATCAAAACGAAATTATAGAACAACAAGGAAAAGGAAGACATGATCCTTGTGTCGTTCCAAGAGCTGTGCCTATTGTTGAGGCTATGACGGCAATTGTTTTAGCAGACTTTTATTTAATTAATAAAATTTATAAATAATAAATGAATACAATCGAAACCACAAAAAAATCAATTTTTAGTAATCTTACTTTTCAAATTCTCATTGCGATGGTTTTTGGAGCATTATTAGGAATTTTTGTACACAAATATTATAATGAAGATGATGCTAAAAATTTTAGTGATAAAATCAAAATACTAGCAACCATATTTATTCGATTGGTTCAAATGATTATTTCACCATTAGTATTTGCCACGCTCGTTGTCGGGATTGCTAAACTTGGTGATATAAAAGCTGTTGGAAGAATAGGAGGAAAGGCATTGGGATGGTTTTTTTCTGCTTCGTTTGTTTCTTTATTGATAGGAATGTTTTGGGTAAACACTTTGCAACCAGGAGTTGGATTAAAACTTGGAAAAGTTGATTTAACAACGGCATCAGAGGTAACTGAAAAAACGGATGGATTTTCGGCTCAAAATTTTGTTGAGCATATCATTCCTAAAAGCATAGTTGAAGCAATGTCTGGAAATGAAATATTGCAAATAGTCATCTTTTCAATATTTTTTGGATTGGCAGCAGCTTCAATCGGATCTAATGCTAAATCAGTTGTAAATGCACTTGATAAAATATCACACATTGTCTTAAAGATGGTAAATTATGTGATGAAATTTGCTCCAATTGGTGTTTTTGGAGCAATAGCAGGAGTTTTTGCTATTAAAGATGTGAATGATTTATTGGTTACTTATGCTAAATTCTTTAGTTCTTTTTTAGTTGGAATAGGTTCTTTATGGATATTCTTGTTGTTAGTTGGATATATTTTTCTTAAAAATAAGATGTCATTACTACTAAAAAGAATAGTAAGTCCATTGGTAATTGCATTTGGAACTACAAGTAGTGAAGCCGTTTTTCCAAAATTAACAGAAGAATTAGAACGTTTTGGAGTAAAAGATAAAATAGTTTCTTTTATGTTGCCATTGGGATATTCTTTCAATTTAGACGGTAGTATGATGTACATGACTTTCGCAAGTATTTTTATTGCACAAGTCTATGGGGTTCATTTAGATTTAGGTACTCAAATGACCATGTTATTAGTCTTAATGCTTACTAGCAAAGGAATTGCAGGTGTACCAAGAGCAAGTTTAGTAGTTGTTGCTGCAACTTGTGGAATGTTTAAAATTCCAATTGAGGGAATAGCATTAATATTACCAATTGATCATTTTTGTGACATGTTTCGCAGTGCTACAAATGTTTTAGGAAATGCCTTAGCAACTTCTGTAGTAGGTAATTGGGAAAAAGAAAGTTAAATATTTTTTTTTGAATTTAAAAAATTCATATATTTGGTCTCGAAAAAAAACTATAATTATTATTTTATGAAAAAAACTACTTTATTTTTAATGTTTTCACTTTTAGCTTTATGCTCTAGTGTTAATGCTCAAACAGATTTTTATACAGCTTTACCTAACAATGGAGGTACATCTGGGAATGCTCGTGCTCCTCAAGCGGCTGACAGATACGACAGAAGTGTATGGTTAATAACTGCAACTGAAATGGCTGCTGCTGGATTTGTTACTGGTGATGTTGTAAATTCTATTGGATTTAATTATGCTACAGCTTCAGATGTTGTTGCTTCAGGTACTTTTAAAGTTTATTTGTTAAACACAGCAAATACTACAAATACTAAAAGTTTAACATGGACAACTGCTATTTCAGGAATGACTTTAGCAAGTAATTCTACTATTACTATACCTGCTGCAATTGGAACAGTTGATTTTCCATTTTCAGGAGGAACAGCTTTCACATATACTGGTGGAGGTATTTATATTGCTACCGATTATCAAAATGCGGCAGGAACAATAGCTACAGTTCAAAATGTCGCTTTGTGTAATTTTAATTCAACTTTAGTAATCAATGGTGCTAGAAGTACAACTGCGGTACCCACAGCATTAACTGCATCATCTTACAGACCAGAAACTAGATTAGGTAAAGTTGTAGCTTGTGCAAAACCATTAAATGTTACTGTGCCATCTTCAACTTTGACATCTGCTAATATTACTTTTAGCTCTTCTAACCCTGTTAATCTTGAGTATGGCGCTTATGATTTTACGCCAGGAACAGCAGCTGGAACAACAGTAAGTGGAGTAACTTCTCCTTATGTTTTAAGTGGTTTACCTAATAGTACTGCATATGAAGTTTATGCCAAAAGTGATTGTGGAGGTTTTACAGGATTAAGTGCGAATGCTTATGGAGGATCATTTCATACTACTTTTATTCCTGCAAATCCTAATTATAATACAAGTTTTGAAGTTGATGATTACCCAAATATTGGATGGGTTGCTGATCCTGAAACTAATGGTTCTGATTGGTTTATCAATTTTGGTGGGACAGGAAGTACTTTAGTTCAAAATGGTTTATATTCTGCTGTATCTTTAGCTAACGCTACTGCTACTTCAGCTGCTATAATGTATTCAAGAGGAGTTAATTTAGTTGCAGGTTCATCTGTTACTGTAACTTACTATGATAAGATTTATCTTTCTACAGCAAGTACTACGTCGGCTGCGCCATCAATTACTACATCTGATTATACTTTAGCTTATGGTACAGAACAAACTCCTTGGACTCAAACAAATATTTTAGCAACTGTAACTGGTGCTGCTAATACTAGTTTTGCATTAAAATCATATCAATTTACACCAGCTACAACTGGAGTTTATTACTTTAGTATTTTAAATACTACTGCTGCTAATGCAGCTGCGGCTGCAACACCTTCTGGTCAAGAGGCATTAATTATTGATAACTTTACAGTTTCTCAAGTTTTAGCTAACAATGAAGTATTAGAGTCAAAATTTGCTACTTATCCTAATCCAACTAAAAATGTTATTAATGTAACTAATACTACAGATGCTTTAATTTCAGCTATTGAAATTACTGACTTAAATGGTAGAGTTGTTAAAAATGTAAAAGTATCTGATGTAGCTGAAGCTCAAATATCTGTTTCTGATTTAGCTCAAGGTGTTTACACTTTAAAAATAGTTTCTGATAAAGGAATTGCTACTAAAAAAATAATTAAAGAATAATTATTAAAATAATCAGTCATCGGTAGGTTACTATTTTTTTTAGTACTTAATTGATAAATGAAAAAGGAGTAAAAATTTAGATTTTTTCTCCTTTTTTTTATATCTATAAATGTAATTATAAAGTGTTTAAATAAGCCTCTTTTCAATAACCTCCAAGAGTTATCTGGATTTTTTTTCTAATTGTTTCAAAATGTCTTTTCGCCCGATTGTTTTGGTGATAATATCTTTTTCAATATCCCAACCTCGGGCTGGTGAATATTCTCTTCCATACCAAATGATTTGTAAATGCAATTCGTTCCATAACTCTTTTGGGAAAATGGCTTTGGCATCTTTTTCAGTTTGAACTACATTTTTACCCGATGTTAAATTCCATCGATACATCAATCGATGAATATGCGTGTCAACAGGAAACGCTGGAACTCCAAAAGCCTGACTCATAACAACACTTGCCGTTTTGTGTCCAACTGCTGGAAGCGCTTCTAAGGCTTCAAAACTTTGAGGAACTTCACCATTATATTTATCAATTAAAATATGGGATAAACCATGAATTCCTTTAGATTTCATTGGTGATAATCCGCAAGGTCTAATGATTTCTTTAATTTCTTCAATACTCATTTTAATCATATCAAACGGGTTATCTGCTTTAGCAAATAATAATGGAGTAATTTTATTAACCCGAACATCTGTACATTGCGCAGAAAGCAAAACTGCAATTAGCAAAGTATACGGGTCTTTATGATCTAAAGGAATTGGAATTTCGGGATAAAAATCATTTAACGTATTTATAACAAACGTTGACCGCTCTTTTTTTGTCATTTTTAACTAAATTTGAAATGTAAATTAAGTCAATTTAAAGGACAATTCAAATATCTAATATTAAAAATGACAACATTAAAAAAAGGCGATAAAGCACCAAGTTTTTCAGCAAAGGATCAAGATGGAATTGTTCATTCTTTAGCTGATTTTAAAGGAAAAAAATTAGTAGTTTTCTTCTATCCAAAAGCAAATACTCCAAGTTGCACGGCTGAAGCTTGTGATTTAAGAGATAATTTTGAACGTTTTCAAGCAAACAATTATGCTATTCTTGGCGTAAGTGCAGATAGTGAAAAAGCCCAATTTAAATTCAAAGAAAAATTCAATTTTCAATATCCGTTACTTGCCGATGAAGTTAAAACTGTAATTCAAGCCTTCGGAGTTTGGGGTCCCAAAAAGTTTATGGGAAAAGAATATGACGGAATTCACAGAACTACTTTTATAATTGATGAAAACGGAATTATTGAGGAAGTAATATCCGAAGTTAAAACCAAAGCACATGCTGCTCAAATTTTGAAGTAATAATTTTATGTTTTAAAAACTATTTATTTACTTCTTCAAGAACTCTGCTTGGGTCGTAACCAAATAATTTATGTCGTTTTATCAAGTCGGCTGTGCCTCTTGGTAGCATTCGTTCCCAGCCAGAAATTCCTTTTGTAATCATTCTCAAGACTTCTCTTGAGAAAATTTTAAGGTTTTCTTTGTCAAAAACTGGTACATCGACAACTTTTCCGTTGTAAGCGAAGAATTTATACAATTCTTTCATTCTAGGATGCACTTTCAAGTTTTGTGAAGTAACTATTTCTCCGTTTTCTTCCATCGGATATAAATATACTTTCAAATCACGATAGAATAATTTACCGAAGGCTTCCAAAATTCCTCCGCTTAAATGACGGTAGTATTTTTCGTCAAAAATATCAACCAAATTATTAACTCCCATTACCAATCCCATTCGGGCTTTAGTATAACTTGAGAAATATTCGACTACTTTATAATATTCTTGAAAATTAGAAATCATAACTGTTTGTCCCAATGAACAAAGCAATTCGGCTCTATCCATGAAATCTCTTTCGTCAATTTCGCCTTCAGAACGTAGATTGGAAAGTGTAATTTCAAAAATGACAAAAGTATTTTCTTTTTCAACTTTATTCTCTTCAACAAACATTTCTAGCGAACGATCAAGCATGTCCATGTTTACTTTAGTTACCGGACGAAAACTTCCTCTTAAAGCTAGTATGTTTTTTTTATATAAAACTGCGGCTGGTAAAATATTGTGTCCATCAGGACTGAACATTACGGCATCGGTCATTCCGTTTTTTACTAATTGCAAACTCATCAATCGATTGTCAACATTAGCAAAACGAGGTCCCGAAAAGTTAATGGTGTCAATTTCTAACTGGTCTTTATCTAAATGGTCGTATAAATAACGAAGCAATTTTTTAGGGTCATTATATTTGTAATAAGCACCATAAATTAGATTCACTCCAAGAATTCCAAGTGTTTCTTGTTGCAATCTAGCATCAGTTTCTTTAAAACGAATGTGTAGTGTAATCTCGTTATATTCTTCATCAGGTTCAACTTGGTATTTAATTCCAACCCAACCGTGACCTTTAAATTGTTTGGCAAAATCAATTGTAGCAACAGTATTGGCGTAGCTAAAAAAGATTTTGTTTGGATGTTTTTCTCTGTCTAAACGTTTTTCAATCAAATCAACTTCATGCGAAAGCATTTTTTTTAACCTACTTTCAGTAACATATCTTCCGTCGCCTTCAATTCCATAAATAGCATCGCTAAAATCTTTATCGTAGGCAGACATAGCTTTTGCAATAGTTCCAGACGAACCGCCAGATCTAAAAAAATGTCTTACTGTTTCTTGTCCAGCACCAATTTCTGCAAAGGTTCCATATATGTTTTCATTCAAGTTGATTCGTAATGCTTTATCCTTTATTGAAGGAACGTGTTCAATTACTCTATCACCTTTTAATTTAATGTCTAATCCAGAATTTCCCATAAAATATTTAATTCTTTGCAAAGTTAGTAAAATGGTACTTCAATAAAAGATAATTGTTTTAATTTTGTATTAAAATTAGTGAAATATATTTTTCATTATTATTTCTCATATCAAAAACCGTGCAAAATGAAAATTTATTTTTTAGGAACTGGAACTTCTCAAGGAATTCCTGTCATTGGAAGTCACCATTCTGTTTGTCAAAGTAATGATTCTAGAGATAAAAGATTGCGAGTTTCTGTTTGGCTTCAAGTTGGTGAAAGCTCAATTGTAATTGATTGCGGACCCGATTTTAGACAGCAAATGCTTACTTCTAAATGCCAAAAAGTAGATGCTGTTTTATTTACGCACGAACATTCTGATCACACTGCTGGTTTGGATGATATTCGTCCGTTTAATTTTAAACAAGGTGATATTCCAATATTTGGACACAAAAGAGTTCTTGAAAACCTAAAAAAAAGATTTGATTATATTTTTGAAACCGAAAATAAATATCCAGGAGCGCCATCTGTTCAAATAAATGAAGTAATTAATAATGTGCCTTTTTTAATTGAAAAATTAAATGTTATTCCAATAAATGTCTGGCACGGAAATCTTCAAGTTTTTGGCTATCGAATTCAGGATTTTGCCTATTTAACAGATGTAAAAACAATAGATATTGATGAAGTTGCGAAGTTAAAAGGCTTAAAAGTATTGGTAATTAACGCATTGAGAGAAGAACCACATCATTCACATTTTAGTTTGCAAGATGCTTTAGATTTTGTAACTTTGGTTCAACCTGAAAGAGCTTATTTTACTCACATAAGTCATTTGTTGGGATTTCATGAAGAAGTTCAAAAACGACTGCCTCAAAATGTGTTTTTGGCTTATGATAATTTAGAAATTACTATTTAAAATGAAAAGACAGTTATATTTATATTTATTTATTTTATCAGCATTAATTACAGCTTTTACTTATATGTATTTCACGAAGGCATTGACTTTTGAAAGAAACAATAATAAGTTAGAAATAAAGAGCGTGACCGATAGTTTAGCTTTAATTTCAGATAAATTAAACGATGCTGATTATTTTTCTTTGGATAAAAATGAAAGAGCGCAAGAGTATTTTGAAAATCAAAGTATTCAAAAATTAATTCCACGAATAAAAGAAGCATTATTAGATTATAATGATGATTCAAAAGGAAATATTTATACAGGTCAAGAGAAATTAGGGACACAAAAATTCATCATAAATAAAATAAAAATATTAAATCACCGTTGGATAATTGCCGATTATAGTGACGGAACTTATTGGGGTGATGTTGTAATTAAATATTTTGTTGAATCAGATGGGAAAATTACTTTTCAAGTAATGGATTCCTTTATTTATCCAAAAGAACAGTATTAATCAAGAAAAAATGAATAAAAAAATAATAGTAGCTCTTCTTTTTGCAATTGCTTTAGTTTCATGTAAACTTAGCGACGACACTTCTAAGGATGCTGCAAAACAGAAAATACAACCTAAAGATTCAACAATAGTAGGAGCAGACCAAGATGAAAATGGGTGTTTGGCATCTGCTGGATATACATGGTCAAAATTGAATAAAGAATGTGTTAGAGCTTTTACCGGAATTCAATTAAATCCAACAAAAAATTCTTCTACAGAAGATGTTACTTTGTGTGCTTATGTGCTTTTTAATGAAAAAGCTGATAAAGCAGAAATATTTCTTCCAGACGAAAAATCTTTTATTCTAAAAAGAAATGGAGAAGGAAAATCTTGGATTTTTGATGATTATCAGTTGATTGCTAAAAATGGATATATTTTAACCAAAGCTGGAGTAACAATATATTCTGGAGATGGTCAAATTGGTAATAAAGTTACAGGAAGTGACAATCCTGATGGGCAGGAATAATTAGAAAAAAAGTTGCTTTCTAAAATATTATTTAAAAACGGTTATTGAAATTTATTTCAATAACCGTTTTTAAGTTTAGTTTTTGTTGGTTAATCTATATCTTTAGTTGTTAAGCATAACTGGCATAACAAGCATTGTAACAGTTTCACCTTCGTCTAATCCGTCAACTGGAGTTAGAATTCCGGCTCTATTTGGCATTGACATTTCCAATTGAATTTCGTCTGATTGTAAATTGCTCAACATTTCCAATAAGAAACGAGAGTTGAATCCAATTTGCATGTCATCACCTTGATAATCACAAGTCAATCTTTCTTCTGCTTTGTTAGAATAATCAATATCTTCTGCAGAAATATTCAATTCGGCACCGGCAATTTTCAAACGAATTTGGTGTGTAGTTTTGTTAGAGAAAATCGCAACACGACGAACAGAACTAAAGAATTGAGTTCTATCAATCAATAATTTATTTGGATTTTCTTTTGGGATAACCGCTTCATAATTTGGATATTTTCCGTCAATTAATCTACAAGTTAAGATGTAATTTTCAAATGAGAACGTTGCATTGGCATCGTTGTAATCAATTTTTACTTCAGCATCAGAAGCTCCTAAAATACTTTTCAAGATATTTAAAGGTTTCTTTGGCATAATAAAATCAGCTACTTGTGATGATTTAACATCAGTACGAGCATATTTTACTAATTTGTGTGCGTCAGTTGCAACAAAAATCAAACCTTCTGGAGAAAATTGAAAGAATACACCAGACATAACTGGACGTAAATCGTCATTTCCAGCAGCGAAAATAGTTTTGCTAATAGCAGTTGCTAAAACTTCGGCAGGCACTAATGTTGATGATGGATCTTCTAATTGCACTGATTTAGGAAATTCTTCACCTGGAGCATAAGCAATGGCATATTTTCCTGAATTCGAACTAATTTCGATAGTACTATTTTCTTCAACAGTAAACGTTAACGGTTGCTCTGGAAATGTTTTTAGAATGTCTAATAACAATTTTGCAGGAACAGCAACGCTTCCTTTATCGGTTGATTCAATTTCTAAAGTAGCCGACATAGTCGTTTCTAAATCAGAAGAAGAAACAGTTAACGCTTTTTTATCTAATTCAAATAAAAAGTTATCTAAAATTGGCAAGGTATTGCTACTGTTGATAACGCTACCTAAAACTTGTAGTTGTTTTAATAAATACGAGCTTGATACAATAAATTTCATCCGTAATTTTTATTTAATTTTTATTGGAAGATGCAATGCCTTAATAATCTTTTCTCAAAAATTACTCTTTTCTTGGAGGCATTTCATTTTTCTTTATTTTTTACAAATATATCTTAAAGAAATAGATTTCAAAAAGATTTTTATTAACATTACTTACTATATTTTCTTTTTCTTAGGAAAGTGAACACTAATCCAAATACCAATAAAATTACAATTGGAACTCCGACAGTTATGATTTGTGAAAAGGTATAATTTTCTTGCACTTTATTAGAATCCAAAATTGGTAGGTCAACTTCTTTGCTTCTTATGTTAATAAGTCCGTTGTCATCAAGCAAATAATTAACACAATTCATCATGAATTCCTTGTTGGAATATAGATTATTTGTCCATTTGTCGAATCCTAATTCTAACGGTTGAAAGTTTTTATCCAATTGATTTTTGATGACATCACCATCCGAAATTACAATCATTTTATTTTCTTTTCCGATAGGAGTGAAGGTGTTATCTTTAAATGGTAACACACGATTTTGAAAAACCGAATGAAATTTTCCTTCCATCAAAACAGCTACAGGTAAATCTCCTTTTCCAACAAATTCTTTTAAATCAGGTTTTTCGGAAACCATATTCAAATTGACTTCAATTGGCGTCCCAACTGGTTTTGAATATTTTGAAGATTTTAATAGCACTGTTTTTTTAATATCATTTTTTAAAACCTCAATCGGATTTGTAAAATCAAATTTCAAAGCATCTAAATTACTTACCACTGGATGGACAGATTCTGAATATATTGCCGGTGCATACATCCAAGGAAATTGAGTATATTGGGTAGCACTTCCTTGTTGTCCAGTAGCTAATGAAATTGGAGACGCTTGATAATCTTTAATTAAATCGGGTTTGATTCGGATACCATATTTAAAGAACATATCATTCAAATTCAAGTCTCTCGGAAAAGCAAGATTTTCTCCACTTCCCATCAAACTATCCATTTCCATGTTGACTTGATCTACTAACCAAAGTGTTTTTCCACCGTTAATAATG
>CANCFZ010000022.1 GCA_947377425.1 Flavobacteriaceae bacterium | reverse complement strand
GATTTTTATGTTGAAATAAAAACAACAATAACGACGCTTCTTTTTCGGTAAGTTGTTGTGTTTTTTGACTTGATTTTAATTCAAATCGATTAGTATCAAAAGTAAAAATGCCAATTTCAATATGATTTGGAAGTGCATTAGTGAAGTTTCTTTTTTCGGTTCGTTTAATAATATTGGTCAATCTTAAGACCAATTCATCGGCTTCAAAAGGTTTTACAATATAATCATCAGCACCCAATTTCAAACCTTTTATTTTATCTTCATTCTGATTTCGTGCAGTCAAAAACACAAACGGAATTTCAGGATTACAATCAACCATTTTTTCTGCCAATGTAAAACCATCAATTTTGGGCATCATCACATCTAAAACACAAATATCAAATGAATTAGTCTTGAATAATTTCAAAGCTTCTTCACCATCTTTTGCCCAAATCACACTAAAGTTTTGAAGTTCTAAATACTGTTTTAGAATGGCTCCAAAATCAATATCGTCTTCTGCTAAAAGTATTTTTCTCATGATTGTGCTGATGGGATACTAATAGTAAATAAAGCTCCTTTTCCTAAATCACTAGCGACTTTTATCGAACCTTTATGCGCTTTTATAATTTGGTCTACATAATACAGTCCAAGTCCTAAACCTTTTACAGTATGCAAATTTCCTTGTTCGACACGATAGAATTTTTCAAAAAGTAAAGGTTGCTTGTTTTTCGGAATTCCAATACCATCATCTTGAATGCTAATCGTGAATTGGTCTTTTCTAATGTCCGTTTTAATTGTGATATTTTGGCAACCATATTTTACAGCATTTTCTAAAACATTAGTAATAGCAGTTGTTAAATGAAATTTATCCAATAATAAAATACTTTCAGAAGCTGAGAGTTCTGATTGTATTTCAACATTTGGATAAGCCAAATGAAAGTCATCGAGAATAGTTTTTACCAACAAATTTGGTTTTACTTTCTCTTTTTGCAATTCAATTTCTTCAAACCCTAACGAATTGTTCATCACTTGATCGACAATATTTTGCAAACGAATGTTCTGACGGCTTATAGTTTCAATCACCGAATTCATAATAGGCTCATTTCCTTGAACTTCTTTGCGTTCCAATATCTTGGTCGAAACTGATAACGTAGTTAAAGGCGTTTTCAATTCGTGCGTAATGTTGTTGATGAAATCAGTTTTTACATCGCTTACTTTTTTCTGTTTGATTAATGCTCTAATGGCAATAACAAATAACGAAATCAAAATAACCATTGACAAAATTGACAAAATCAAAATAGTCGCCATGCGTTGCAAAATAATTTGTTCCCAATTTTTGACTGAAACAAATAAGGTTTCTTCTGTTAGTAATTTATAATTGGAAGTACCATCAGTTGTTCCAACATAATTTCTAACCGAAAAAGCATCGTCTAAAGTCGCTAAATTTCCATAAAGAATATTACCGATAACTGGTTTTTCCGAAAAGATGGTATCCGATTTTTGTGCCGAATTAAAAACAATAAACTTATTGGTAATTACCGCAAAATCGATTTTGTTTTTCGGAAATTCAAGGTTGATTTTTCTTCGTAATAATTCAGTTAAAACATCACGATATGGATTGGCTAATAAATTACTTTTAAGTTGTGATTTGTAGTTTTTATTCTGAATATAATTATCCAATAATCGTTTGTAATAAATGTCTTTACTATTCATTACAGTCGAATCTAAATCGGTAAAATCGTTGGTTATTTTGGCAATTTTTTCTTTTACTTCCGTATGAAATTGCTCAACTTTATATTCGTAAGTAGTTTTTACCAAATAGTATTGTATAGCCATAAGTGCTATCAAAACCACAGCAGAAAATCCAATTAAAAGATTGATTTTTTGTTTCATATATCAATTTCAACACTTCAAAAATAAGGCATTTATTTTTAAAATTAACTTTTAACCTTGCATTAACTTCCAATTAACTTTCGGATTTAAAAGGTTGAACCATTTTTGCATCAAATAAAAAGGATATGAAAAATAAGTTTTATGTTTTGCTGGTAATGCTGTTTACTCAAATTACTTTTTCGCAAGAAACTCCAAAAGTATTAGACACTATTACTATTAAAGGTCAAACCAAAACATTTGCAATCAAAAACGGAAATCTAAAAGTTGATGTTGCCAATTCTATTTATAAATCCATTTCAAATCCAGTTGATTTATTGGCAAAACTTCCCAATATCCAAATCAGTCCTGATAAAGAAACGATTACTGTTATCGGAAAAGGAACTCCAATTTTATATATCGACAATCAAAAAGTTACAATAAACGATTTGAATTCGTTGTCGGTTGACGATATAAAATCCATCGAAATCATTAAAAATCCATCTTCCAAATATGAAGCCGAAGGAAGAGTTGTAATCCTTATCACCAGAAAATTGAGTAAAAAGGAAGGATTCAAAACTATAGTTTCAGAAAATGCTTCGTGTCAAAAATACTTCAATAATTATTTCGCAATCAACTCCAGTTTGAAGAAAAACAAATTCGAATTCAAAGCCAATTTCAATTACAATCAAATCACGCTTTGGGAAAAAAACGGTAATGATTTTACAATTTCAGCCAATGACATTATTTCAAATTATATGGTAAAAGCCATTACAAAACGTCCACAATTTATAGTTGGAACAGGAATTTTTTATAAAATTAATGAAGAAGATTATTTGTCAATAAATTTCAATCTAAGAACTCAGAAAGACATTTTTGACATTACAACCGACACTTATAATAAAAACCAAAGTACCATCAATTACATAAATACATTAAATGCAAATGATGAAAATAGAAATTTGACCAACGGATTTGTAAACTACAATCACAAAATTAACAGCATTGATGCGTTGCTTTTTTCGGGTTTTCAATATTCCAATTTTAATCAGAATATCACAAGTACCATTTCTAATAATTACAATAATAATGGATTTGAATTTACTCAAAATAGAAATCAGAAAATAGGAATTTCCGTTTTTTCTGGAAGAATAGATTTAGAGAAAGAGTTTAAAAACAAAATGAAATTAGAATTGGGAGTGCTTTATCTTCAAGCCAATTCCAATACGGATTTCTTAATTGAAAATTTAAATGTATCTACTTTTTCAAAATATAATTATAAGGAGAAAAACATCGCAAGTTATACGCAACTTTCTGGAACCATAAAAAAAGTAAATTACTCTTTCGGATTACGAGCAGAAAACACCATTGTAAAAGGAAAATACGCATCAGAAAATAATTTATTAGTAGATAAAAATTACATTAATTTATTTCCGAAAACCTCAATCGAAATTCCAATTGACAGCACCAATACTATTTCGTTCAATTATGCCAAAAGTATCACGCGACCAAATTTTTCAACAACCAGTCAAGTTTCTGCTTATATAAACCCGTATTTTGTTTGGTCGAATAACATCAATTTAGATCCAACTAGTACCGACGAAATTTCATTGAATTATCAATACAAAGAGAAGTCGGTTCGATTGAGTTATACCAAAATTAGTAATCCTGTTTATTATGCTACTTCGTATAATGAATTTCAAAATATACTCACATTTCAAACGTCAAATTTCAATAAAGAATCAGGTTTTAATTTAGAATTTACGTTGCCTTTCAAATATAAATTTTGGACTACAACCAATACTATTAGCGGAATTTTAAACAAAATTGAAGACAAACAATCGGTTGTAAATGCATCCAAACCTTATTTGTATTATTATTCCAATCATGTTTTCAAACTTCCAAAAGAAATAGAAATCGCTCTTACAGGTTGGGGTTTAACCCATCAAAAAGAAGGAATTTTTGAACGAAATGCACTTTTCACAATGGATTTTGCAGTAACTAAAAAGTTCTTCAAAAATCTAGATTTTACTATAAGTTACAATGATATTTTCAGGCAAATTAAGTACCGAGAGAATTTTACAATCAACGGAGTTTCTGCAAAAGGCATTTATTATACCGATGCCAATTTGGTTTCATTTTCTGTAAAATATGCATTCGGAAAAATTAAAAATTCAGAGTATAAAGAAAAAAGCGTTGATGAAAATTCGGGTAGAATTCGGTAATTTTTATTTGTTAGGAATTTTTTTAGGATTTAAGGAAGTGTGAAAAACTGCATTTAAAAAAACAGTTTTACTAGGTTCATCAACAATAAAAAATGCGATGTAAGGAAATTTGTTGAAAGGTAAAAATCGATAGTTAGAATCGTGAAATTGATAAAACGGATTTATCTGTAAAGATTTATAGGTTTTTTTATAATCATTTAAAAAATCTAAGGCTACTTTTTTACTGGCTTTGTAGAAATAATAGTCAACCGCTTTTGCAATATTTTCGGATGCAATTGGTGAGACAATAATCTTATAATTCATACTTACTTTTTAAATCTGAATAAAGTGACTCGGCGGAAACATATTTAGATTTATCAGAAATTATTTGATTATCAAGTTGTTGCTGTTGTTCGTTTGTTAACGAATACGGTTTTGAAGTTGGTTCAACAAGTGCTTCTGCATAACCAAAAACTCTTTCCAAAACACTTTGTGGAGCATTTTTTAGTTTTTCTGTAAGTAAATCCAAAGTTATAGTTTGCATTTTTTAATAGTTTTAGTGTATTAATAATTTAAAATAAGAATACATACTTGAACAAATTTACTAAAAAAATAATAACTTTAATTTATATAAATTAACTTTTTTAGATGCAGTCAATTCAGCATTAGATTATTTAAATTTCGTCTTCATCATCTTCATGTTCCTCGTCATCTGATTCATCTGATTCAAATTCAAAAAACGAAAAAACCGAACCACCATAATTCTTCTGAAACGAATAATGCATCATGTGATTCAATTTGGTATGTTTGGAATGTTCCATAATCATCATGCCTTCTTCATCCAATAATTCATTTTCAAAAACCAATTCAATTAGCTTTTCAAATTCCTTTTGCGCAATTCCATAAGGTGGATCGGCAAAAATAATATCGTAACTTCCTTTGTGTTTTTCTAAAAACTTGAAAACATCATTTTTAATGGCAGTAATATTTAGGTCAAATTCTTTAGCAGTTTTCTTGATGAAATTCACACATCCCATATCGCCATCGATACTCGTAATGTTGTCGCAACCACGTGAACCAAACTCATAACTAATGTTTCCAGTTCCAGAAAATAAATCCAAAACCTTCAATCCCGAAAAATTGAAATGATTGTTCAGCACATTAAACAAGGCTTCTTTACTCATGTCAGTTGTCGGGCGAACAGGTAAGTTTTTTGGAGCTGTAATTCGACGTCCTTTGTATTTTCCAGAAATGATTCTCACGAGTGAAGTAGTATAAAGTGTTCGCGGTTTTCTTTTTCCGTGAAGTTATTTTTAAAATCAGAAACATTAAACAAAGAAACGTTTCTAATGTATTTGTATGCCATTTGATAAAAAGCATCCGTTTCTACAATTCCTCCAAGCAATTCTAATTTGAAATTTTCTGGATTCAGTTGCAATTGTTCGGCAGTAAAAAGAATGTAGTAAATAAAATCTTCAGGCGTTTTGTATTCAAACGAATTACTCAAATGCAACTTCTGATTTTGAACCACAATTATCTCAAAATGACTTTCACTCACATGAACAAACATTTTACGTTCTTCATTATTTTTAGATAAATCCAATAATTTCGAAACCAAAATACTATTTGCATGTTTGTAATCAAACGAACCATATTGATCAATAAAAAAATTATTCATGTTCACATACGGAATATAAACATTGTTCATCTCATATTTATCCAATGCGTCAAAAGTAAAAAAATCGGTTTCAAAAACCTTGGTGTTGTATTGCAAATAACTGCCTAAAAACTCCTCGTCAAACAAAGCTGTTGGAACAAAAGTTGATAAATTATTACTGTGAATCACCATAACTTCATCATAACTATGACTCAATTCTGGATTTTCTCTAAACACCGAAGCAAACAAATCTTCAATCTTAGCACTGCGCTGAAAACTGTCAAAATGAATATTTTGCAATACCATTGGTGTATCACTCAAAGTATCAAATACACAAAACGACAACCCATTCAAAGAAACTTGAATCGCTAGTTTTTTATAAGTTTTGTCCGTGATACTCATTTTGAAATTCCATTTTTAACACCGCAAACTTACGATTTTTATTTTTAAGGAGCGAATGGTTTGGGCATTTCTACAAACCATATTCCTGCTTTCGTCATGCACGGCATTTCCTTCAATCAGGGCTAATCAGCCATCCATTTTCACAAAATCAGATTTCTAAAACAACATTTTTAAAAGTCCGCGACAATCCGTTACATCCGTTTCATACGCGTGCCATAATTCTTTGTAATCTAACCAAAGCGAAGCGCCTTTACCACAAAAAAATCTATGTTTCTATGTGGTTCAAAAAACTTAGCTAATCCGTTTTCATATTCTTTAATCTATGGCAAAAAAATAACAAAATCCATGCGAACTTTGCCTAAAACTTTGCGTACTTTGCGGTTAAATATTTCCAAGTGGCAACCAAAAACTTCTATTCCATTCTATCCCAAAACTTTCCGTTTAATCCCACGATTAAGCAAGACGCTTTCTTTCAAAAAATTGCAGTTTTCATCACCAATGTCAACAACGACGCTATTTTTGTACTAAAAGGATATGCCGGAACTGGAAAAACCACAGTAATTTCTACAATTGTAAACAACCTAATCGAAGTCAATAAAAAATACGTTTTGCTAGCACCAACAGGTCGTGCTGCCAAAGTGATTGCCAATTATTCTAATAAACCAGCCTTTACCATTCACAAGAAAATTTATTTTCCAAAGAAGTCGAGTGGTGGCGGAGTGGCTTTTACAATGCAACAAAACAAACACAAAAACACTATCTTCATAGTCGATGAAGCATCCATGATTTCAGATGTTGCCGCCGAAAGCAAAATGTACGAAAACGGAAGTTTACTAGACGATTTAATTTCCTACATCTATAGCGGAGAAAAT
The DNA here is from genome assembly GCA_947377425.1 of Flavobacteriaceae bacterium. Classification (GTDB taxonomy): domain Bacteria; phylum Bacteroidota; class Bacteroidia; order Flavobacteriales; family Flavobacteriaceae; genus Flavobacterium. The sequence goes on along the minus strand of CANCFZ010000022.1, from coordinate 11,700 downwards.
TGCAAGATGATTTTACTTGGTGACACAGCGCAACTTCCGCCAGTGAATTTAGATATTTCGCCAGCATTAAACACCGATACTTTAGAATTAAATTACGACAAAAAAGTAGATTGGATCGAACTCGACGAAGTAATGCGTCAAGAACTAAATTCCGGAATTCTATACAACGCCACCGAATTGCGTGAATTGTTGAAAGACAGTTTCATCACCGAATTCAAGTTCAAATTGCGAGGTTTCAAAGACATCGTCCGATTAACTGATGGTTACGATATTCAAGACGCCATCAATCAAGCGTACAGCAATTATTCTATAGAAGATACAGCGTTTATTGTGCGTTCCAACAAAAGAGCGAACCAATACAACGAACAAATTAGAACCAAAATCCTCGATAAAGAAAGCGATTTATCTACAGGAGATTTCTTGATGGTAGTGAAGAACAATTATTTTTGGTTGAAAGAAAAAGACGAAGCTGGTTTCATTGCCAATGGCGACATCATCGAAGTGTTGGAAATTTACAGTTTCAAAGAATTGTACGGATTCAAATTTGCCAAAGTCAAAATACGAATGGTCGATTATCCGAACCAAATTCCGTTTGAAACCGTTTTGATTTTAGATACTATTAAAAGCGAATCACCATCATTAACCTACGAACAATCCAACCAATTGTATGAAGAAGTGATGAAAGACTACGAACATCTAACAACCAAATACGCCAAATTCCAAAAAGTAAAAGAAAACGAGTTTTTCAATGGATTACAAGTAAAATTCTCTTACGCAATAACCTGCCACAAAAGCCAAGGCGGACAATGGAACACCGTTTTCATAGAACAACCCTATTTACCCGAAGGCATCGACAGAGATTACATTCGATGGTTGTACACAGCCATTACAAGAGCCAAAGATAGATTGTATTTGATTGGGTTTAAAGAGGAGAGTTTTGAAGATTGATTAGTATCTTTGTAAAAAAAAGCTGTAAAATGAAACAAGCATTCCGATATTCAATAGTAACAATCCTAGTTTGCTTGTTATATATTTTTCAAAGTTGTAGTAAAAGTGATGATGTAATAGTTACTCCAACTCCAATTACTCCAATAACTCCAACTGATGGTTTTGTTCCTGCAGCCACTGCCGATATTGTGATGTATGAAATTAACCCTTCGGCTTTTAGTGCTTCCAAAAATCTTCAAGGAATCACCAACAGATTGGATAATATTAAAGCTTTGGGTGTGAATACCATTTGGATTATGCCTATATATCCAATTGGAGTTACTAGTTCATTTGGATCTCCTTATTGTGTTAAAGAGTATACTTCTGTACGAACAAGTTTAGGAACATTACAAGATTTTAAAACTCTGGTTACAACCGCACATCAAAAAGGAATTGCGGTTGTTTTGGATTGGGTTGCTAATCATACTTCATGGGATAATACCTGGATAACGGCTAATCCGAGTTGGTATACTCAGAATAGTAGCGGACAAATTATAAGTCCAGCAGGAACCAATTGGAATGATGTTGCCGATTTGAATTTCAATAATGCTGCCATGCGAACTGCCATGATTGACGCCATGAAATATTGGGTTACCGAAGCTAATGTTGATGGATTTCGTTGTGATGCTGCCGATTATGTTCCGTATGATTTTTGGCTTCAAGCTAACACAGCCTTGAATGCTATTCCAAACAAACATTTAATTTTATTGGCAGAAGGAAGTCGTGCCGATCATTTTGCAGCAGGTTTCCAAATGAATTTTGCTTGGGATTATTTAGGTGCTGAGAAAAATGTTTTTGGAATCAATCAAACTAGTGTTGCTAATTTATTTACAACAAATACGAGTGAATATGCTGCTGTACCCACTGGTAAAAAGAAATTACGTTTTACAACTAATCATGACGAATCAAATATTTCAACACCAATTTCTGTGTATGGCGGAAATAACGGAGCTCTAGCGGCTTCGGTTATTTCTATTTATTTGCAAGGCGTTCCGTTGTTGTATTGCGGTCAAGAAGTAGGAGTGAGTACTACTGCAACTTATAGCGGTACGAATACAATAAATTGGACTGCTAACAACGATATGCTTTTAGCTTATACCAATTTATTGACATTTTATAATTCTTCAACAGCTGCTAGAACAGGACTATTGACTACTTATTCCGATAATGATGTGTGTTATTTTAAAAAAGCAAGTGCTTCAGAACAGGTCTTGGTTTTTGTTAATACGAGAAATAGTGCTAAGAATATAGTTTTGCCAACAGCATTACAAGGCAATTGGACGGATGCCTTAACAGGAGCTTCTGTTACGCTAAGTAGTAGTTTATCATTAACTAGTTATCAATATATGGTTTTGAAGAAATAATTTTCTATTTTTGAATTTATTAATAAAAAACCTTATTCATGGCACAAGTAAACCCCTATTTAATCTTTAATGGAGATTGCGAAGCAGCATTCTTATTATACAAATCTGTTTTTGGTGGAGAATTCCCTTATATGGGAAAGTTTGGTGATATGCCACCAGCAGAAGGACAACCCGAACTTCCAGAAGAAGAAAAAAACAGAGTAATGCACGTTACTTTACCAATAGGAAATACAATCTTGATGGGAAGTGATACCAATTCGCTTGCTGGAGAAGTAAAAATGGGAGAGAATGTTTCTATCTCAATTAATGTGGACAGTAGAGAAGAAGCCGATAGTATTTTCACAGGGCTTACAGATGGAGGAGTGGTTAAAATGCCTATGACCGATACTTTTTGGGGTGCTTACTTCGGAATGTTAATTGATAAATTTGGAATTCATTGGATGATTAATTTTGATGAAGCGCCACAGAAATAAGAATACAAAAAGGGTTGTCAATTGACAACCCTTTTTTAGTTTAGAATATTTTATTTCGTTTCCGGTTTTTGTGATTTCTTATATGATTGACTATATGAAGTTTATTGGTGAGAATTCCTCCTTCGCTTCTAATCAATCCATATCTTAGATACAACCCAAAGAAACTTTTGTTGGCATCGTCATAATTCCCAACAAAATCAATATCTCCAAAGACAAAACCAAAACCAAATTTGTCAGTAACTTGAGCATATAGAGTAGAGGATATTTCCATCATGACAGGAGTTTTAGAATTGAACATGTATCCGGCTCCAATAGATATTTCATTACTGAAAATACCAAACTGACAAGCATCCATAGAAACCCTTAATTCGGTATATTTTATACTACTACTATCAACAACCATGTGTTTGAATTCTCCAAAAGCTAAACCTACATCAACAGAACCAAACGATCTACCAAACTCTACATTTCGAGTAATTCGTTGCGATAATGTTTCGCCTTTGGCATCACTTCCAGTTGTTAAGGCTGTAAACATGGAACGTCCGTACCAAGAACTTTTTACATCAACAACAGAATCTTTTTCTTCAGTAGTTAATGTGTCTTTAACTGCTTGTCCATTGCAATAAATGGAAAAGAATACTATAATTTTTAAAAGGTGTTTCATTCTTTATTTTTCATCATGCTAATATATTTAAAAAATGATTTGGTAGCTGATATTCCGAAAGAAATTAAAACATTTAATATATTTGTCCAACTAAGTTAAATAATATGAAATCGCCACTAACAAAAAGTTTGTGCAAACAAACACCAATACAAGGCGATACTATATATGACCTCTAATAAATAAAATTGCACATATATGAAAGTCATTGCCGTAATTCCAGCTCGTTATGCCTCTACACGTTTTCCTGCTAAACTAATGCAAGATTTGGGTGGAAAAACAGTAATTCTTCGCACGTATGAAGCGGCAAAAGACACTAATTTATTTGATGATGTGTTTGTTGTTACCGATTCTCATTTGATTTATGATGAAATTGTAAACCATGGAGGAAAGGCAATCATGTCGGTTAAAGAACATGAAAGCGGAAGTGATAGAATTGCAGAGGCTGTTGCGAATTTAGATGTTGATATTGTTGTAAATGTGCAAGGAGATGAGCCTTTTATTAACAAAGAACCTTTAGAGAAAGTTATTGAAGTGTTTAAGAATGATGCTGACCGAAAAGTTGATTTAGCTTCTTTAATGAGAAAAATCACTAATGAAGAGGACATCAACAATCCGAATAACGTGAAAGTTGTTGTAGATCAAAACGGATTTGCATTGTATTTTTCACGTTCTGTAATTCCGTATCCTAGAGAGCAAAATGTTGGAGTTAGCTACTTTCAACATATCGGAATTTATGCGTTTCGCAAACAAGCACTTTTAGATTTCTATTCTTTACCTATGAAATCCTTAGAAGCATCAGAAAAACTCGAGCAATTACGCTATTTAGAATTTGGAAAACGAATTAAAATGGTAGAAACAAATCACATTGGAATTGGTATTGATACGCTTGAAGATTTAGAAAAAGCTAGAAAGATGATTTAAAATACAATTATTTAAGTTTCTTAATTGTAAACAATTCATTATGAACTTCTACTTTTGGATACATTCGCAAAGAGTAATTTTCATCAAATTTCTTTTTGTAATCTAAATTTCTAATTCCATCTTTTTCATTGATTACCATAGTATTGAATAAGATAAATCCTTCTGTTCTTAAAAGAAAATTAACTCGATTAATAAAAAAATCTTCAAATAAAAAATTAGGCATTGTGGTATCTTGAAAAATATCAATAATGATTAAATCATATTTTTGTTTGGTTTTTAAAACAAATTCAAAGGCATCATTAACAACCAATTCAAGATTCTTTATTTCGCTTAATTTGAAGTATTTATTGGCAATTTCTACAATGTCTTCATCAATTTCAACGCCAGTTATAGTGCCTTTAAATTTTACTTCATCGACTAATGTTTTTATGACACTTCCTCCTGCAACACCAAGAATTAAGATGCTTTCAAACTTTCTAATGCGTTCAAATCCAATATATTTCAACCCTTTTCTTAATATGCGTTGCAAACTGCCATACGAATAGTTGGTGTTCTTACTATCTAAAACCAATTCGCCATTATTCCAAGTAACTTCTAATGTTTTACTAACAGCAGAATTCTTCTTGTAAACGTTTATCGGAATGAAATAACTAAAAAATTTGGCAAGCATAAACTAAAAAAATAACAGATTAATGCTAAATTTACACAAAATATTTTAGATGAAGAAACGACTTTACAAATTTATTTTCAACAAATTGCTTGGTTGGAAACTGACAGGAACAATTAATCCTAATATTAAAAAATGTATTGTCATTGTAATTCCGCATACAAGCAATTTAGATTTTTTTATAGCACTATTAGTCAGAGGAATAATGGATGTTGAAATTAACTTTGTTGGTAAAAAAGAATTGTTTGTTTTTCCTTTTGGTTATTATTTTAGAGCTGTTGGAGGTGCACCATTAGACAGAAGTGGCGGTAAAAATAATGTAGATGCAACAGCGGAAGTTTTTTCAAAACACAAAACATTTCGATTGTCATTATCTCCAGAAGGAACTCGGAAAAAAGTAACCGAATTGCGAACGGGATTCTATTATATTGCTCTAAAAGCCAATGTTCCAATTATTCCAGTAGCGTTTGATTTTGGAAAAAAAGAAGTTAAAATTGGAAATCCAGTTGCTGTTTCAGGAAATTATGAAGAAGATATGAAATTGATTCTCCCTTTTTATAAAGGCGTAAAAGGGAAAAATCCAGAAAGAGGATTTCAAGTTTAAAAATACTATCAAGAATGAATTATATAGAACTACACCAGAATCACAAAGCAAATTCTCTTTTTGGAAGATACATTACTTTAAAAGATATTGAACCACTTTTAGAGAAACTTCCAACGGAAATTATTGGTCAATCTGTTTTGGGAAAGCCAATTTATAAATATACTATAGGAACTGGAAAAACTAGAATTTTTATGTGGTCGCAAATGCACGGAAATGAAAGCACTACAACCAAAGCATTATTCGATTTTTTTAATGTTATTCATTCTGATGATGAAATAGGAGTGAAGTTGCTTCAAGAATTTATGTTTTGTTTTCTTCCAATGGTCAATCCTGATGGAGCAGAACTTTATACTCGTGAGAATGCCAACAAAGTAGATTTGAATCGAGATTCTGTAGATTTATCACAACCCGAAAGTCAATTATTACGAAAAGTATTCAATGAATTCAAACCAGATTTTTGTTATAATCTTCACGACCAGCGAACTATTTTTGGAGCTGGAGATACTGGAAATGTTGCAACAGTTTCATTTTTAGCACCATCATTTAATGAAAATCGTGATATTAATGAAGTTCGTTCTAAAGCAATGAACGTTATTGTTGCTATGAATGAAGAATTACAAAAATACATTCCAAACCAAGTCGGTCGTTTTGATGATGGGTTTAATATCAATTGTATTGGTGATATGTTTACTTTTTTAAATGTGCCAACAATTTTATTTGAAGCAGGACATTTTGAAGATGATTATAATAGAGAAATTTCTCGAAAAATGATTTTCATTGCATTAATTTCAGGATTGAGTCATCTTTACGAAAACGATATAGTTAATAATAAAAACGCAGTTTATTTACAAATTTCGCAAAATAAAGTCGTTTTTTATGATTTTATTTATAAAAATGTTAAAATAAATTATGATGATAAAGAAAAAATAACGAATTTTGCTGCTCAATACAAAGAAGAGCTAATTGATGGAAAAATCCAATTTAATGCTTATATAGCTGAAATTGGGGAGTTGAAAGGAAAGTTAGGTCATTTTCAATACGATGCAAACCAAATGTTGTATAATAATGAAGGTGATGATATTCCAAAAATCAATCAAAAAGCAGATTTTTATTTAGGAAAAGATATTAAATTTGTTAATGGATTGAAAAAACAATAAAAAATTAACCTTTCTTTAGTTCAATACATTATCTAAAATATTGTAAAAAACAACACAACACTATAAATTAATAATTATGAGTAAGTTTCGTTTAGATGAAGTAGATCACCAAATCCTTGATATGTTGATTGATAACACAAGAATACCATTTACAGATATAGCAAAAAAATTGTTAATTTCAGCTGGAACTGTTCACGTAAGAGTTAAGAAAATGGAAGATGCTGGAATTGTTACTGGTTCTTCATTAACTTTAGATTACGAAAAATTAGGTTATTCATTTATTGCTTATGTTGGAGTTTTCTTAAACAATACTTCGCAGACAAAATTTGTTTTAGAAAGAATAAACGAAATTCCATTCGTAACTGTTGCTCATGTTACAACTGGTAAATTCAATATTTTCTGTAAAATTCGTGCTAAAGATACTAAACATGCAAAAGATGTAATCTTTATGATTGATGATATTGAAGGTGTTTACAGAACTGAAACAATGATTTCACTTGAGGAAAGTATCAACGACAAAAAACGTTTGATGCACACCATTTTTAAAGATATTTAATTTTCTTTTTAGAAAATGTTTTATAATTCAAACCTCAAGTATTGTGCTTGAGGTTTTTTTTGTATCTTTAAATTTCAATTTAATAATTAGAAAAGAATGAAACAAAGATTAACAATACTATTGCTACTAATAGGGATAGCTGCATTATTCTTTGAATTTTCACTGAAAAGTGATTCTGAATTTGTTTCTTATAGTGTTAATCCTAAAAAATCAACTGTTGCTTTGTATTGGAAAAATGAAAAGCAAATTACTTTTGGGAGTTTGAAAAATTTGAAAGCTTGGTTATCAAATAACAACCAAGAACTACTTTTTGCCACCAATGGAGGAATGTACAAAAAAGACCAATCTCCTCAAGGACTTTATATTGAAAATTATGTTGTAAAATCTCCTTTAGATACTATGAATGGAAATGGTAATTTCTATTTGAAGCCCAACGGTGTGTTTAGTATTACTTCAGATAATAAACCTGACATTGTTACAACAGAAGAATTTAAAGTTTCACCTAAAATTAAATTTGCTACACAATCTGGGCCAATGCTTCTTATAGATGGAGTTATTCATAAATCGTTTAGTCAGAATTCAACTAACTTGAATATTAGGAACGGAGTTGGGATATTGCCTAATGATGAAATTATTTTTGCGATGTCCAAGAAAGAGATTAATTTTTATGATTTTGCAACTTACTTCAAAAATATAGGTTGTAAAAAAGCTTTATACTTGGATGGTTTTGTGTCTAGAACTTATTGTCCAGTTGAACAATGTATGCAAACTGATGGTAACTTTGGAGTTATCATTGGTGTTACTAAAAAAATAAATTAATAACTATGTACACGCTTCCCAAAATAGAACGGTTCAATCAAAATGTATTGTCTAAATATCACATTTACAATAGTGTATTCATCACTTTGCCATTTGATTCAATCGATAATACAGGAGTTTTATTACCACTTTTTAGTGAAATTTGTGATAACGGATTTAAGAACAATCTAACTCCAATTGAAATTGTAAATTCCTTTTTTAAAAAATATTTAGATACTGTTTCCCTAACAGAAAAAATTAGCTTGATGTTTCGATTTATTCAATATGTAGAACGTCAAGTGGTACTTTTTGATGCGATTGAAGACGCCGCTTTTCCAGTGGTGAATAATATGGAAGGAAAAGGTTCGCTTCGTGATGTAAAAGAACGTGCTGATACTAAAGAATTAAAAGAAGAATTGATTTCTTTTTTAAATGATTTTAATGTTAGAACTGTGTTAACAGCACATCCAACACAATTTTATCCAGGTTCGGTACTCGGAATTATTACCGATTTAACGAATGCTATTCGTGATAATGATTTGAATAAAATTAAAGAATTATTGGCACAATTAGGAAAAACGCCATTCATTAAAAAAGAAAAACCAACACCTTTTGACGAAGCTGTGAGTTTGATTTGGTATCTTGAAAATGTATTTTATCAAACTTCGGGTGAAATGTTACAGTACATTCAGAAGAACATATTTAAAGAAAAAACCATTTCGAATTCAATAATAAATCTCGGATTTTGGCCTGGTGGTGATAGAGATGGAAACCCATTTGTAACTGCCAAAATAACTTTGGAAGTTGCCGATAGATTGCGAACTTCAATTTTAAAATGTTATTATGCAGATATTCGTAAACTGAAACGGAAGTTAACTTTTTCGGGAATTGATGTGATAATTGCTGAATTAGAAAATAAAATCTATCGTTCGGTATTTTATTCTTCTGGAGAAATTTATATCTCATTATCAGAATTGAAAGATAAATTAAATGAAATTAAGTCAATTTGTATTGAAAAACATCAATCATTGTATTTAGATGACATCAATGATTTGATTAATAAGGTAACTATTTTTGGATTTCATTTTGCTTCTTTAGACATTCGTCAGAATAGTAAAATTCATAATCATGTAATTAAAACATTATTCAATTCATTTGGAACTGCAAATAAAGAGTTGAAGAACTACTTTAGTTATTCTGATGAAAAACGAATGGAATTACTTTCAACAATTTCAGGAAACATTTCTTCCGATTTATTTCATGATGAAATTACAAAACAAACCTTAGATTCTATTTTTGCCATCAAGAAAATTCAAAAAAATAACGGCGAATTAGGAGCTAATCGATACATTATTTCTAACAATGAAAGTGCTTTAAATGTGATAGAAACTTTTACATTGTTTAAATTATGCAATTGGAAAAATCCAACTGTTGATATTGTACCATTATTTGAATCTATTGACGATTTGCAACATGCAGATAAAATTATGGAGCAATTATATTCTAATAAAGAATATGCAAAACATTTAAAAAATAGAGGAAAGAGGCAAACGGTGATGTTAGGATTCTCTGACGGAACCAAAGATGGCGGTTACTTGATGGCAAATTGGGGAATTTATAAAGCCAAACAAGCCATAACTGCTATTTCTCGAAAATACGGAATCAAAGTGATTTTCTTTGATGGTCGTGGTGGCCCACCTGCTCGTGGTGGCGGAAAAACACATAAATTTTATGCCTCGTTAGGTTCAGAAATTGAAAATAAAGAAATTCAACTAACGGTTCAAGGACAAACAATCAGTTCTAATTTTGGAACTTTAGACTCTTGCCGTTATAATCTTGAAAACCTATTGAGTGCTGGAGTTTCTAATGAAATTTTCAATAAAGACGAAACTAATTTATCAAAAAATAACATTGCCATAATCGATGAACTTTCTAAAATTGGGTATCAAAAATATTTGAGTTTCAAGAACCATCCAAAATTTATTCCTTATTTAGAAAAAATGAGCACTTTAAATTATTATTCTAAAACCAATATTGGGAGCCGACCGTCTAAACGAAATTCAGGAAATGAATTAAACTTTGACGATTTGCGTGCCATTCCGTTCGTAGGTTCGTGGAGTCAGATGAAACAAAATGTACCAGGATTTTTTGGAGTTGGCTCGGCTTTAAAACATTTTGAAGAAACCAATCAATGGGATAAAGTACAAACAGTATTCAACGAATCTTTATTTTTTAGAACCTTATTAGAAAACAGCATGATGTCTTTAACAAAATCTTTTTTTCCGTTAACGCAATACATGAAAAAAGATGCTGAATTTGGTGATTTTTGGCAAATAATTTATGATGAATTTTTAGTAACAAAACGACTTCTTTTAAAGATTGCGGGTCATAACGAACTAATGGAAAACTATCCAGACGGAAAAGCATCCATTAAAATGCGAGAAGATATTGTCTTGCCTTTACTAACAATCCAGCAATATGCTTTGATGATGATTAATTTAATAAAAGAGTTTAATAATGAAGATAAATTGCTCATAGTGTATGAAAAATTAGTAACCCGTTCACTTTTTGGAAATACCAATGCTAGTAGAAATTCGGCTTAAGATTTAGTTGTTATTTTACAAAACAAAGCTTCGCATTTTGTATAGTAAATGATGGTATAGGAAAGCGGGTATTAGTTATAATAATTTATATATTTGATAAAATAAATAACGTTTGACGTTTGTCTGACTTATACACCCGGATAAGGGTAGATAAGTCTGGTTTTGTTAGATAAATGTAAGTTGGCAGTAATATTGACGCAACCTTTCAAGGAAAAAAGCATCTAGTTAAAAACTATAACATTGAAAATAACAGAATTATGAAAACAAAAATTTTAACATTTACAGTGATTATTTTGACTTTAATTTCTTGTTCAAAAGATAACAACGAAACTATTTTTCCATCAACAAATTCAAATAATGTTTTGCTTTTAAAGGTTGACTATAACACAAATTTATTTAAAGGTGGAAAAGAATTAACCTTTGCAAATACTATTTCCAATATGACAGTTACTCATCAATATGTTTCTCCAGGAGATTTTGGAAGTATAAAACTTATTTATCAGGAATTGAATGAACCTTTATTTGATGGAACAATAGTTTGGAATGGCCTTGGACAAATGAGCTATCCTCAAAATTTATTAAATGCAAATCAATTTGATAGAGTTATGACTGCTGATTATGTTACGCCTATTTCAGGATTTGAAAATGTTTTTAATCCAAATAATTCAACTTACAATTATAATTCAATTTGGAATTCAGTACAAAGTTTGGTGAAAGTTAGACAATATTTAATTTCAAATCCGAACGCAACGGTTAAAATATTTCTTTACACTCCAAGTGTTGGAATTGGAAATCCAGCAGAATGGGATTGGATTATTATTATGAAAAATTAAAATACTTCTGGCTAACAGCTAGTGTTTCGTTGTGTGAGCAGCACGAACAATGAAACCAGCTGCTCATTCTATG
>CANCFZ010000021.1 GCA_947377425.1 Flavobacteriaceae bacterium | reverse complement strand
TCACTAAGCCCACTAACATCATCGCGAAAATTAAAAGTCTTGTTCTCATTTATTTGGGTTTTAAATGAATAACTGAGGATGAGGAAATCCTCAGTTATCGATTATCTTGATAAATATAAATATCCGTTTTTAGTTGTGTAATTGCCTTCTGATCCTTTATATTTCAAAATATAAAAATAGGTTCCTGATGGCAATTCTGATGATTGCTTAACGGTAGCTCTGCCTTCTGACATTCCTCTAAATACTTTGGTTGAGTTATCATAATTTGTAACATCAAAGACTAATACACCCCAACGGTTGTAAATTTCTACAGTATTCTCTTTATAACAATCTTCTGTTATATTTTCAATATCAAAGTATTCATTCATCCCATCTCCATTTGGAGTAACCGCATTATGAATATTAAGCGTATTACATGGGTCAACAAAACAAGAAGCATCAATAGGAATTGTTATGGCAACAGTACTTGGACAAACAGGATCATTGTTATTATATGTAACAACATAATTGCCGACTGGAACTCCAAGTGGTAAAAATATACCTGTAATTGGATTTAATCCCGTAGTTGGTGGATTTACACTCCAAGTTCCTGTAGAAGATGTAACTCCTGGAAACTGTGTATCCAACAAGTTTATTGTATCAACCAAAAGACTATTATCATCATTACACTGTGAAGACACAGATGTAGTTTGAATAAAATTAGATATAGTTACATTAATTTTTTGAGTATACTGTCTTGAATTTCCACATACATCGATTACCGTCCAAATTCTTGTTATGATATACGTTCCATCAGAAGCTACAGTTGAAGTAGATTCATTAAATACAGTTGTAATTGGTGCGCTAGAGCAATCATCTGTGAATTGTAATTGAGGAACTGCTGGTATTGCGTTACAAGTTACATTAAGAACTGAAGGATATGGAGTAGCTAATTGAGGAGCTACAGTATCTTGAACATTGATAGTTTGTACAAAAACAGTTTGATTACCATAATTATCAGTTGCAATCCATGTTCTAGTTAATGTATAAGTATTAGCACAAGATCCATCAACTCTAACTTGATTGTATGACACAGTCACTGTTCCACAGACATCTGTTGCAGTAAGTACTGGAGCAATCGGCACAGCAGAACATTCTAATACTAATGTAGCAGTTGGCAATGTTCCAACAAATATTGGAGCTGTAGTATCATGACCTGTTACATCATAATCACATGATGTTGGATTCCAAGTAGCCGTTTGGTAACATAATACCGCCGGAGCTGTTGGTTGTGTTCCTGTTATATCGTATTGACATGATGTTGGATTCCAAGTAGCTGTTTGGTAACATAATACCGCCGGAGCTGTTGGTTGTGTTCCTATTATATCATATTGACATGATGTAGCATTCCAAGTAGCTGTTTGGTAACATAATACCGCCGGAGCTGTTGGTTGTGTTCCTGTTACATCGTATTGACATGATGTTGGATTCCAAGTAGCCGTTTGGTAACATAATACCGTAGGCGGCGTTGGTTGTGTTCCTGTTACATCGTATTGACATGATGTAGGATTCCAAGTAGCCGTTTGGTAACATAATACCGCCGGAGCTGTTGGTTGTGTTCCTGTTACATCGTATTGACATGATGTTGGGTTCCAAGTAGCTGTTTGGTAACATAATACCGCCGGAGCTGTTGGTTGTGTTCCTGTCACATCGTATTGACATGATGTTGGATTCCAAGTAGCCGTTTGGTAACATAATACCGTAGGTGCTGTTGGTTGTTCGCCTGTTACATCATATTGACATGATGTTGGATTCCAAGTAGCCGTTTGGTAACATAATACCGTAGGTGCTACTGGTTGTTCTCCTGTTACATCATATTGACATGATGTTGGATTCCAAGTAGCCGTTTGGTAACATAATACCGCCGGAGCTGTTGGTTGTGTTCCTGTTATATCATATTGACATGATGTAGGATTCCAAGTAGCTGTTTGGTAACATAATACCGCCGGAGCTGTTGGTTGTGTTCCTGTTACATCCCATGAACATGTTGCTAGGTTAAAAGTTGCAGATTGATAACATTGCAATGATGGCTTTGGGATTTGTGACCCTGTTAAATCCTGTACATTAATAGTTTGCGATGCTGTTGATGAATTCCCACATGAATCTGTAGCTGTCCAAGTTCTTGTTATTGAATAATTTCCAGCACATCTTCCTGGAGTGTTTACATCATTATAAGTTAATATAGCTGTTCCACAAGCATCAACGGCAGTAGCTTGAGTAAACTGAGGAATTGATGGATAATTAATTGTTGAAACAGATGGCAAGCTATTAATAACTGGCGCTGTAGTATCAATTACATTTATAATTTGAGATGCTGTTGAAGTATTACCTGAAGAATCAGTAGCCGTCCAAGTTCTTGTTATTGAATAATTTCCTAAACAAGTTCCATTTGTTCTTACATCATTGAAAGTCAAACTAACAGAACTACAAGTATCACTAGCAAATGCTTGAGAAAATGAGGGAACTGTCGGACAACTAATTGTTGTTGGTGAGGGCAATGTTGCAATAACTGGTGCAGTTTCGTCTTTTACAATAATTGTAACTGTTGCAGTATCACAATTACTAGAATTTGCATTTTCACAAATTTTATATGTGAAAACATAAGTTCCTGCAGCAATTCCGCTAGTCACAGTTACGTTACCCGAACTATCAAAAGATATATTTGGGTTACTACCAGTCAATAATGTAAAAGTTACTAAATTGGATGGAACCACAACATTATTTAATAAATCATTAGATAAAACATTTCCAATAACTCCTGTTGAAGTACAATTAATGTTTGAATAATTATCATTAATAGCATCAATTATAGCACACTTACTTATGGTAAATGGAAAATTACAGCCTGAAGAATTTGGTGGTATTGCGTAATAAGTTGTCGTTGAACCTGAAACTAAAGGAAATGGGTTACTATCAGTATATTGAATAGCCGAAGTTGTTACTGGATATTGATTATAAAATAATGTTCCCAATGGAAAATTTGGAGAGATTTGAGTTGCAGCTACTGTTGTACTTGAATTACAAAAATTAAAATTCCTAACTAAAGGTGTATTTTGACAATTAGCAGTTACATAATTAGTAGCATTAATATTCATTGATATTGACTGAGCAATAGGTTCTCCTGAACAATTTCCGTTTTGAGTGTAACCTTGAATAAATGGTTTATTACTCAAAACAGTACCTGTAATTGCTCCTACACCAGATGACACACCATTAACCAAAATTGTATTACCACAACTACTATTACTCAAAATTGAACAATCTGTTGTAGCTCTCAACTTAAATGTTAATGACGCTAATAATGTATTAGTATTTGAAAGCAATGGCAAAGTACCAAAATCCCAAACAATAGATCCTGTTGCTCCTAAAGTTGGATCAAAAGTGATTGTATTAGGCACTGGTAGTGGTGAAAAATAAATATTTCCAACCGCGCTTCCTGCAACATAACTTGCATTAAATGGAATTGGAACAACTAATTTATAATTATTAATTGCTTCTGTACCAAAGTTTTTAATATTAACATTAAAGCTCGTATCCTGCCCTGGCAATACACTATAGGGTGGTGTAGTTACTGGAACACTATTTATAGCTGTTGCCGTTAATATATTTTCTGGTTCTGGAACATAGGCATCAACCGCCATTGCAATTGAAAAAATAGCATATGTATCACCACTTGTTCCATATCTAAAATTTGTCGAAGTTTGACTATTTCCAATTACAGAATTGCTAGTATTAGGCACGTCAAACATGTGAATATCAATACCCGTATTATTAGCTAAATTTGGGTTTCTTAAATTTCCTCCAGTATTAACTGAGGAATTGAAAAAGTTTGTTGTACTATTTGCACTATCGCTTAAACTTAAATAAGTAGCATCGCTATTTTTTTGTATACTAAAATAATCTCCAGTAAGACCAATATCTCCTTCACTTGCCATTAAACCAAGTTTAACTCCAACATTTCCTGTTTGTACAGTATTAAAACCTGAAACCGGTAAATCAAAAGGAGTTGTGTTAGATGAAACTATATATGCATGACCATCAAAAATAGTCACATCGCGATATTTCATTTTTGAATTTTCATAAACAACGATTAAACCCCATCCTCCTGAATATCCTGTTCCACCGCCATTTCCATCACGAAGTGCAATATCAGCTGCTAAATATTCACCAAGTCCATTTTGACGAACATAATCGGTAACTTCTGCATAAGAAGAATAAATATAATCTCCAGTGGTTGTTGGATAATAGATATCCGTAGAAGCCGCTGTAAATTGAGTATAGGCACTAGAACCAGGGCCTTTAAACATTATTTTTCTTTTATCAAAGTTTTTGGTATATGAAACTGAAGCTGAAATTGTTCCAGATACATTAACGTTGGCATTAGAATTTAATTGAGTATTTGAAGTATTTAGAGTTAAAGAAGTACTTCTTACAAGATTCTTAATTAATAATGCAACTGTCGCATCACTAATAGAATAAGCACTTGTTAATGTCGCAGTAGCAATGGTTCCAGACACAGCAACTGTAACAGGAATATTTGTTGCAGTAGCACCATTTAAAGACATTGTAACTTGGGCTGCTCCTGTATTATTTGTGTAATTAAAAACATAAGAGTTAGTACCATTACTAAAAGTATAAATAGGATAAAAGTTCCCTGTAGAACCTCCTCTAGATACAGTTAAAGTATAACTTGTATTTGTTATTGAACCATTATGAATAACATTATAATCATTATTAACACTTTGTGAACCATTACTAAATGATTTTGTAACACTAAAAGTATTACTTGCAGTACCACTTTGATCTGCTCTTCCTGTCCAATACAAACCTGCATAGACAATACGAGAACACGAAGGAACTGCTCCATTCTCTGTTGAAAGTGATAAAGTAGCCGCAGATGAATTAAATGTAGGAGTTCCTCCTAAACCTGCAATACTATTCCCATCAACATCAACATAAACCATAGTGTTACTATTGTTGTTTGTAGTTACACCATAATTTTGCAATGTTAAATTTGTATTTCCCATCATGGTGAAATCGCCTTTAACATTATAAATCTTTTTAGTTGGTGTATATTGAGAGGTTCTTTGCGCAAAAGGAACCATTACTTGTGCATTAACAGAAAATACAATTCCCAAAAGGAAAACTAATTGTATAAACAAAAAAGATTTGCTGTTAAATTTAAAATTTAAGTAGTTATTTTTCATAATATTAATTTGCTGCTGTTATCTTAATTAAGCTCCTTTTTCTACACTATAAATTACGATACATTTTGGATCGCAATTCTTTATTAATTGAATTAATTGTGGTAATTTAAAATCAAAACCTATTCTAAAATAAATATATTTTACATTTTTATATCTAGAAACAATTGAGAGATCAATTATAGAAGTCAATTCTGATGGTTTATCAATTTTTATTGTTACCATTTCAATATTGCTTATTCTCATATCTGGATTGCTTGCCAAACTTAATGAGGATACATCAGAATACATACAAACAGGTATTTGTCCAATAACTCGAACTCCCTCATTGGTTAAATATATTGATGATTGTACTCCATCCATTAAATCTAAAACAGTATTATAATTTCTTACACTGCTATTTTTAATTGAAGATAAATAATCATTTCTTTCAAAAACTCGAATATTTGTTTGAGAAAAACTATTAAGTGATACAAGAAATAGTAACGCAAGAACAAACTTTCTGGCATTAATATCCATAAAGTTATTTAAAAATAAATAGAAAGGATTTGTTTTTTTTGACTGATTAAAAATTTCTTTTCTCATAATATTATATTTAAAATATTCTGTTAATTAATTAACAATGGGTTACTATTTTTATTCTCTTAAAATCACCCCTTATTTTATATAGCATTAAGAAAAAAAATAAACTTTTAAAGTTTAATAAGTTCCATAATAGGTTAAGATTTTTATTTCTTTATCTGAAAATTAATTCAGTTTAAATTAATCTAAAATCTAATTATAAATTGTTAGGGGCTTTAACAATTTTATCAAATGTTTAATCTATTTAATTAAACATTTCTATATTCTGATATCAAAACTATAACATTGCAACTTTTATAAATAATAAAAACGACAAAAAACTAAAATATCCTATTAACTACATAAAAATCATTTTTTTTTATATTTTTTTTTATGTTTTTAAATTTTATCGTATAAAAATTCTAATTAATAGTTTCTTAAACTTTTATTAATTTCAATAATAAAAACTGAATTAATACTTTAAAAACTTTTATTCGTTAAACAAATATAAAAACATTTTATCGATTAAATGTAATTTTTAAACGATTAAGTGCATATTTTATCAATTTTAACGTTTTTTGTAATACAAACACTACATAAATATTAAACGAAAAGCAACTTTTTAAAATTGAATGATATAATAACTGAAACAACAATTTATTGATTAACAAATTTAACTTTGTATTTTTGCTTACTTATAAAAGCAAAAATGAGAATAGACATCATAACAGTACTTCCTGAACTATTAAGAAGCCCTTTCGAGGCATCTATTATGAAACGCGCTATTGACAAAGGATTAGTTGAAGTACATTTTCATAATTTAAGAGATTATACAACCAACAAGCAAAAGTCTGTTGATGATTATCCTTTTGGTGGTGGAGCCGGAATGGTTATGAATATACAACCTATAGATGATTGTATCGCTTTTTTAAAATCAGAAAGAAGTTATGACGACATTATATATATGACTCCTGATGGCGAAACTTTAAATCAAAAAATGGCTAACACAATGTCGATGTATGAAAATATAATAATTCTTTGTGGACATTATAAAGGCGTAGACCAACGTGTTCGTGATCACTTCATTACTAAAGAAATTTCAATCGGTGATTATGTTTTATCCGGTGGTGAACTTGGTGCACTAGTGCTATCAGATGCTTTAATACGTTTAATTCCTGGAGTTTTATCCGATGAAACTTCAGCGTTAACAGATAGTTTTCAAGATAATTTACTCTCCGGACCAATTTATACAAGACCCGCAGATTATAAAGGATGGAAAGTTCCAGATGTCTTAACTAGTGGTCATTTTGCTAAAATTGATAAATGGCGTGAAGACATGGCATATGAACATACAAAAAATAGACGTCCCGATTTATTAGAAGAATAATTTATGGAAAAACCTATTGTAACCGCATTATTAGCCTACGGAATGTCCGGAAAAGTATTTCACGCACCATTTCTTGAAACCAATAATGGATTTCATCTTTATGCCGTTTTAGAAAGAAACGAAAAAAAAGCAAATTTAGACTATCCAAATATCAAGAGTTTTTCAACTATTGATGAACTACTTTTAGATAAATCTATTGAATTAATTATTGTTAACACACCTAACAATACCCATTATAGCTACATAAAAAAGGCTTTGCATGCAGGAAAAAATGTTCTTACAGAAAAACCTGCAACAACAACCTCCAAAGAGTTCATTGACCTTTTAGAATTGGCTAAAAAAGTAAATAAAAAAGTTTTTGTATACCAAAATCGTCGTTGGAGTAGCGATTTTATAGCAACTAAATCAATTATAAACTCAAGAAAACTAGGTGAAATTGTAGAAGTTCATTTACGATTCGATCGATTCAAACCAACAATTGGCGCAAAAACATTCAAGGAAACTCCTCTTCCTAGTAGTGGCATTTGGTATGATTTGGGTTCGCATTTAATAGATCAAGCGATTTCAATATTTGGAAAACCATTGCATCATTATGGTTACAAAAACAGTTATCGCGAAAATTCTCAAGTTGATGATTTTGCTTTTATGCACATAGAATTTAATAATAAAATAAATGTATTTATTACAACAAGCATGCTGGTTACCGATGCGCAACCCGGAATTGTAATTCACGGCACAAAAGGAAGTTTTGTTAAAGAATTTTGCGACGAACAAGAAAATCAACTTATTGCAGGAATGTCTCCTTTAGATTCTAATTTTGGGATTGAAAAACCAAATAAAGAAGGAAAACTAACTTATCACAATGCAAATAACGAAACAGTAGTCGAAATAATTCCGTCAATAAAAGGAAACTTCAACGGATTATTTAATGAATTATTTCTAAACATTCGCAATGATATTTCTTTTTCGATTGATAATCAGCAAATTATCGAGCAATTAAAATTACTAGTTTAACATAAAATAATTTGTAATTCATAATTTGTAATTCATAATTATTTTTTACATTTGCACACACATTTGATTAACCTCTGGCGAAAACCGTGAATGTTGCTCAGATTTAAACCATAATTAGCATTAAAAATGGCAAATTTAGTAGATTTTGTTAATAACGAATTATCAACAAAAAAAGATTTCCCTACGTTTGGAGCTGGTGATACTATCACAGTTTACTACGAAATTAAAGAGGGTGAAAAAACAAGAACTCAGTTTTTTAAAGGAGTTGTTATTCAAAGAAAAGGTTCAGGAATGACTGAAACTTTTACAATTCGTAAAATGTCTGGTGCAGTTGGTGTAGAGCGTATCTTCCCAATAAACATGCCAGCTTTACAAAAAGTTGAAGTTAATCAAAGAGGTAAAGTTAGAAGAGCCCGTATCTACTACTTTAGAGAACTTACTGGTAAAAAAGCAAAAATCAAAGAAAGAAGATACAAAAACTAATTTTTTTCTTCAAAATCAATAAAAAAATCCTTTCCTTAAAACGAAAGGATTTTTTTTACGCAAAAAAAATAACTAAAAATTATGAATTTGATAATTTTAGTTCGTTTAAATATCAAATTCATAATTCAAACGATTTCGTTACACTACTGCAATAAAATTAGCATCTTATTATTATATTTGCTATCGCGAATAAAAAAACAAACAACAAATTTTATATAAAATGGCAAAAATTAAAGTAGCTAATCCAATAGTAGAATTGGATGGCGATGAAATGACACGAATTATTTGGAGCTTTATTAAAGAACAACTAATCCTTCCTTATTTAGATTTAGATATTAAATACTACGATTTAGGAATTGAAAGCAGAGAAGTTACAAAGGACCAAATCACAATTGATTCGGCTGAAGCAATTAAAAAATACAATGTTGGTATCAAATGCGCTACAATTACTCCAGATGAAGATCGTGTAAAAGAATTCAACCTTTCTAAAATGTGGAAATCTCCAAACGGAACTATTCGTAATATAGTTGGTGGAACCGTTTTTCGTGAACCAATTATCATGAGTAATGTTCCAAGATATGTTCAAGGTTGGACTAAACCTATTGTTATTGGCCGTCATGCTTTTGGAGACCAATACAAAGCAACAGATACTGTTATTAAAGGAAAAGGAAAACTTACAATGAGTTTTGTTTCTGAAACTGGAGAAACACAATCTTGGGAAGTTTTTGATTTTGAAGGCGATGGAGTTGCAATGGCAATGTACAACACTGACGAAAGCATATACGGATTTGCGCATTCGTCTTTTCAAATGGCTTTAACTAAAAAATGGCCATTATATCTTTCGACCAAAAATACAATCTTAAAAGCGTATGATGGAAGATTCAAAGATATTTTTGAAGAAGTTTTTCAATCAACTTACAAAGCCGATTTTGAAGCAAACGGAATGATTTATGAACACAGACTTATCGATGACATGGTTGCATCTTGCATGAAATGGAATGGCGGATTTGTTTGGGCATGTAAAAATTATGATGGAGATGTTCAGTCAGATACTGTTGCGCAAGGATTTGGTTCTTTAGGATTAATGACTTCTGTATTAGTAACACCAGACGGAAAAACAGTTGAAGCAGAAGCTGCTCACGGAACTGTAACGCGTCACTACAGAATGCACCAACAAGGAAAAGCTACTTCAACCAATCCAATTGCTTCTATTTTTGCTTGGACAAGAGGTTTAGAACACAGAGGAAAACTAGACGAAAATCAAGAATTAATAGATTTTTGCTTAAAACTAGAACAAGTTTGTGTAGAAACTGTTGAAAGTGGAAAAATGACTAAAGACTTAGCAATGTTAGTAAAACCAGAAGGTTTAACAGCTGATGATTACTTAACAACAGAGGGTTTCTTAGCTGCAATTAAAGAAAATTTAGACCAGAAATTAGGATAACCTATTTCAATGAAAAGTAATACTAAAATATGAAAATGAAAAATTTAAAAAAAATGCTACTACTATTAGTAGTAATGATTTCAATAACTTCTTTTGCTCAAAAGAAAAAAGTTGCAGTAGTAACATTCTATGCTAATAAAATGATCTCTTTTGACGGACTTGGAGCTGGTTATGATTTCATTCTAAAAGACGTAATGAATCTAAGAGATGATCCAGACTTTAATTTAAGTCCACTTTTAGAAAAATATCATTCTAATTTCTTTAATGATTATAGTAAAGAATTTCCATTTGAATTGGTACCAGAAAAAGAAGTACTTTCTAACCCTAATTACATTTCATTCACCCCAAAGTATGAATTAAACAAATATGATGCAAAAAACTATTTGGTTTACAACAATTACAAATATGTTTATGAAGGTTTCATGGGAAAATACAATGAAGAAGGTATTGCAAAAGCTTTAGCTGATAAAGTTGATGGTGTGCTTTTTGTTTATATAGATTTTGGCCTAGTACAAGGATTTGGTATAGGAAAAACGATGACTATAAAAATGAGAGCAACTACAAGAATTGCTTTATACAACAAAACTGGAGAAAAAGTTTTTGCTTTTTCAGAAGGAGAAAATTCTAAAAAAACTAGCGTAATGGTTGGTGGCGTTCCTGTTATTAAACCCGAAAAATTACTTCCGATGTGTGATAGTGCTCTTGAAGAATTGATGGGAGATTTACAAAAGAGAATTGCAAAAATTATCAAAAAATCGGACGCAAAATTATAATCTGATTCAATCAAAAAAAGCCTCGAAATTAATTTTTCGAGGCTTTTTTTTGCTCCACTACCAACCTTTTCATTTTTTTAGTCATCATATAATTATACAAATGCATAAAATCTATTGGTACTAATAAAATTGATTATGAAAAAACACTACACTATTTACTTTTTATTTCTGACTTTATTTGCAAAAGCACAATCTACAAAAGTATTTCAACTAAACTTTGAAACAAATTCTTATGAAATTTCTAAGGAAAATAAATCGTTATTGGATAATGAAATAATAGCATTGAAAAAACTATTTTATAAATCTTGTAAAATAGAAATTACAGGCTATACCGATAACACTGGAGCTATAAAACTCAATGAAATTCTTTCTAATAATAGAGCAAAATCCATCACAAATTATTTTGTACAAAAAGGATTTGCTCCTAAAAATATAACTTCAAAAGGCAAAAGTTACAAAAATCCAATTGCAGACAATGCAACCGAAGATGGAAAATCAAAAAACCGAAGAGTAAGTGTTAAAATCGCACTTAATTTCAATGATGTTCTATCTATCAATAAATTCAAAGAAAAATCTACTGTTTATAACTTTGATAATCAATTAGAAAAACATTTAACCTACAAATCCGGCACAAAAGTTATTATTCCAGAAAATAGTTTTATTGATGAAAACGGAAAAGATGTTCAGGGAGAAATAACAATCAAATATCAAGAATTCAGAAAACCTATTGACTTTATTCTGGCAGGAATCACAATGGATATTGATGATAATGGTAAAAATAGTTTTTTCAATTCGGGTGGAATGTTTAAAATAACAGCTTTAAAAAATGGCAAAGAAATCTTTCTAAAAAAGGATAAAAATATCCAAGTGGATTTTAATTTAGTCGGAACAATTTCGAATCTTAACTTTTATGGTTTAGACACAATTTCTAATAAATGGAAAGAATTAGCTAAAATAACTAATACAAACGGATTAAGATATAATGGGATGTTGGGATGTGGTTATTATCCTGAAGAAGAAGAACCAAAATGCTCGTTAAATATTTGCCAATCGTTACATTACATAAATACTGTTGGAGTTGAATATGCCAATAGAGAAATCTCATTATTCAATCAAGCCAATTATACTGATCCATCAAGTTTTGAAAAAATTCAGCAAACAATCCAAAAAAATAAAGAAAAAATAGTATCGAATAACAATCGTATTAAAATCATTTCTAACAAACTAAAAAACAATAAAATTAATTATCATCTAAATAAATTAGAACAAAAAGAAAACAAAATTGTATTTGAAATAACAGAATTAAACAACCAAAAATCTCAAAACGAAACATTCTCAAAAGCTAAATGGAAATGTCTAAATAAAAATTTGAATACTACCATTTTTTCAAAAAATTGGACAGTTTGCTTAATAGAAAAATCAAATTCAGACTCTTATTTAATTACATTAAAAGATTCAGTTTCTAAAAATTACATAACCAATGTTTCTATTGAAACTAAAAAAAGAATTCGAAAAAAGAAAAAAGCAACTTACATTTCTGACCTATTAATTGACCTTAATAAAAATTCAATTGAGGTCAATAAAAATGATTCTATTTGTAAAAACTTAATAACTCAAAAGAACAATTTAGAAAAAAATACCAAAATTTTAAGCAATTACAAAAAAGGTAATGACAATTCAATAATAAACGACAAAATTAAAGATTCAATAGCGTGTTTTGTTCAATATAGCCGAACAATTATGTCAAAAAACGAATTGAATATGGATCAAAATACATGGCTTACTTATTTTGATTCTCATAGGGAACTAATGCTAAATCGCTATACTAATCTAACACAAAATGATGATTTTAAAAAATGTATAGAAATGGAAATTGAAGCCGAAAAAGAAAGACTAAAATTTATGGAACTGCAACGACAAGCACAATTAAATGATGACAAGACCCTCGATTTGGTTCAATCATTTAAAATAAACAATTTAGGGATTTACAACTGTGATCAAATTCAACGATTACAAAATCCAATTGAAATTCTAGCAGAATATAAAGATGAAAAAGGAAAAATTATCAATCCAAATTTCATTTATTTAATTGATAGTAAAGTAAATGGAATTATACGATATGACAACAATAGAACGGATTATAATCCTTCACGATTTGCTTATAATCCAAGTTCAAAAAACTCCTTGCTAATTTTTGATGAAGATGGAGAATCCTATTTATTCTCTTCTAAAAAGTTTATAAAATTAGAAAATAAAATAACTAATAAGCAATTATTTATAATTGAAAAAATAAAAAACAGAGCCGAAATAGAAAATGAATTTTAATTTGTTTTTTTCAAAATTTTATCTTTATATTCAATGGATATTCCAGCCTTATACCCTATTCCTAATCCCCAATATTGTTCCGTCATAAGTTCGTTATTCCCATCAAAAAAATTAAACTGTCCTGTATTTGGACTGGATTCACCATAATTTAAAGCCTCTATTTGAAGAATATTTACACCTTTTTTTAGATGAATAGAAATAGTTTTAAATTTTGCTTCTAAATAAATTTGATAACTTATAATTTCTCCATTTAACCAAATTCTAATTAAATCTCCATCTACCAAGCTATAATCTCTACAACCTACACTAATCTCTTGAGTATAAACTATGAAGTTTCCTAAATCAACATCTCTATTATATAATTCAGGTCGAATACCATCTTCTTTGAGTTGATCATTCAATTTATCAGTATAATCCTGAGAAGGATTTATTAATGGATAAGTTTTCAAATTTTGAATCTCACCTACTTTCGGTATTTCAGGCAAACCTTTTAAAAACTTATCATCCGGATTTTTAAAAAATTTACTTTCAAATTTTATAGATGGCGAAAAAACACTTGGATTATTTTGTGGTATAGCAGCTTTTTTCTTTTGAACTTTGTTGGGCATCGCACTTATATTCACTTTTCTTTTAGATGCTTCAAACTGTGCTTGAACATTAAAAGAAAAACAAATTAGAAAAAAGAATACTAAAAAAATTAACTTTTTCATAAAAAACATTGCGTAAATGTATTCAAAAAACAAATATAATTATCTAATTATTAACCATACATTAACATTCGTTCTATAACAATAATGAGTATAAATCGTCAAATTTGCGTAATAAAATAAAACAATATGCAGTTTAATAAATTTCAAATCTTTTTTCTCTTTTTATTAATTTCGAGTTTAGGATTTTCGCAGGAAAAATTCACACTAAGTGGAACAATTTCTGATAAAAAAAACAACGAAACCCTAATTGGAGTGAATGTCGTAGTTAAAGGAACTAAAATTTTTACTATCACTAACGAGTACGGATTTTATTCGTTAACGTTACCAAAAGGTGATTACGATATAAACATTAGCTACGTAAGTTACGAGACAATTAGTGAAAAAATAGTGTTAAATCAAAACCTCAAAAAAAATTACAATCTAATTGAATCGGGTGAAATACTCCAAGAAGTGGTGATTTCTGAGAAAAATAAAACCAATACTAGAAAACCCGAAATGAGTGTCAACAAATTGTCAATTGCAACAATAAAACAAATGCCAGTTGTTCTTGGAGAAGTTGACATTATTAAATCGATTTTGTTTCTTCCAGGCGTTACCAATGCTGGCGAAGGACAATCTGGTTTTAACGTCCGTGGCGGTGGTGCCGATCAAAATTTGATTCTGTTAGACGAAGCAACAATTTTTAATTCATCGCATTTATTTGGTTTCTTTTCGGTTTTCAATCCAGATGCAATTAAGGATTTAAAATTATATAAAGGCGGAATTCCAGCAAGATTTGGAGGAAGAGCATCTTCTGTATTAGACATTTATCAAAAAGACGGAAACAGCAAGGACTTCCATTTGAATGGAGGCATCGGTTTAATTTCCAGCAGATTACTTGCTGAAGGTCCCATTGTTAAAGACAAAGGTTCGTTTCTAGTTGGAGGTCGTGCTTCGTATGCGCATCTTTTTTTGAAATTATCCAACAATAAAAATTCTGCTTATTTTTATGATTTGAATACCAAATTGAATTACAAACTCAATAAAAATAATAGCTTATTTCTTTCAGGATATTTCGGACGTGATGTGTTTTCAATCAACCAAAGTTTTACAAATACTTACGGAAATTCAACTTTAAACTTGCGATGGAATCATTTGTATTCAGATAAATTATTTTCTAATTTATCAATGATTTACAGCGATTATTATTACGGATTAAATCTTGACTTTGTTGGTTTTAATTGGAATTCTGGAATTAAAAATTACAATCTTAAATACGATTTCAAATATTATTTATCAGATAAAATCAAATTGAATTATGGTGCAAATGCCATTTACTACAATTTCAATCCAGGAACTATTGAACCAAGTCGAGACGATTCTAGTATCAACTTCAAACAATTAGAAAAAAAATATGCTTTTGAACCTGCGTTATACATAGATGCCGAACAAAAAATAACCGATAAAATCAACGTAGAATATGGTTTACGCTACAGTATGTTTTATCGTTTAGGAAATTCAACCGTAAATTTATATGCCAATAATCAACCTGTAACTTTTGATAATGATTTGAAAATTTACGAAAAAGCAACTCCAATTGGTACCGAATATTTTGGAAGAAACAAAACCATTGCCAATTTCAATAACTTCGAACCACGTTTTTCTGCAGCTTATGAATTGAACGAAAACAAATCAATTAAAGTGAGTTACAACAGAATGGTGCAGTACTTACAATTAATTTCTAACACAGCTTCTCCAACTCCATTGGACGTTTGGACACCAAGTGACAATTACATCAAACCTCAAATTGCCGACCAATTTGCTGTAGGATATTTTGCTAATTTTAAAGAGGATAAATATTCTTTGGAAGTAGAAAGTTTCTACAAAAAAATAAAAAATCGAATGGATTATATTGATGGTGCCGATTTGATTGCCAACGAAGCCATCGAACAAGTAATTTTAAATGGCGAAATGCGTTCGTATGGTTTGGAATTTATGCTCCGAAAAAATACTGGTAAATTCAGCGGTTGGATTGCTTACACACTTTCACGTTCAGAACAAAGAACTACAGGAAGAACAGCCAATGAAACTGGAATCAACAATGGTGATTGGTACAAATCTGCCTATGATAAAATGCACAATTTAGCCATTACAAGTTCTTACAAATTCAATAAAAAATGGAACTTCGGTGCCAATTTTGTGCTCCAAACAGGACAGCCTGTAACTTATCCAAACGGACAATATACGTATCAGGGAATTACAGTTCCAAGTTATGGATTACGAAATGAAAACAATTTGACGTTGTACCATCATTTAGATGTTTCAGCAACTTTAACACCAAAACACAACGCTAATAAAAAGTGGAAAGGCGAATGGGTTTTTAGTGTTTACAATCTTTACGGACGAAAAAATGCAGCTTCCATAAGCTTCCGTCAAAATCAAGATTCTGGAAATAATGAAGCCATTCGATTGTCGATTTTCGGAATGGTTCCTGCGGTTTCTTATAATTTTAAATTCTAATACAATGAAAAAAATAATATCACTTTTAGCAATTTTACTATTAATTAGTTGTGAAGACAAAGTCAATATAGCTCTTGACACTGCCAATCCAAAATTAGTTATTGACGCCACTATTTTATGGCAAAAAGGAACTTCAGGAAGCGATCAAACGATAAAACTTACCACGACAACTGATTATTACGGCAATGTTATTCCAACGGTTTCAGGTGCAACAGTTTACATCATAGACTTATCTAGTCTTTTAGCAGTTGTTTATCCATTTAATGAAACTCCAAATACTGGTGAATATGTTTGCAATTCGTTTGTTCCTGTTATCAATCACAATTATATGTTGACAGTGATTTACAATGGTCAAACTTACAAATCTACCGAAAAACTATTGGCAACTCCAACTATTGATACCATTGAACAAACTACCGTTCAAGGATTTGGTGGTGACGAAATTCAAGTAAAATTTTTCTATCAAGACAATGGTTCCGAAGACAATAATTATTTAATTGGAGTTAAAAATTCAACAAAAGTAATTCCAGAATATGGTGTTTTAAAAGATGAATTTTTTCAAGGAAATCAGATGTTTGGGTTTTATTCTAACGACAAATTGAAAGTAGGAAATCAATTATTTTTCAGCTTAGAAGGTATTTCAACAAAATATTATAATTACATGAATAAGTTATTGAACATTGCTGGAAGTGGCGGCGGAAGTCCATTTTCAACTCCACCAGCAACATTACGCGGAAATATCATCAATCAAACCAATGAAAATGAGTATCCATTAGGCTATTTTCATTTATCAGAAATTGATACTCGAAATTATATAGTTCAATAAAATAAGGTACGAAATACGAAGTACGAAGTTTTAAATAAATTGTTACTTTTGACAAACAGAACAAACTTCGTACTTTCAACTCCTAACCTCGTACTCAAAAATGTCATCACATCATATTGTTCGCGACGACCAAGAACCTGCATTAATAATTGCAAATGGTGCTTCATGCAGTTTTGAATTATTAGGACAATTGCTAGAATGGTCGCCAATTGTGGTAGTTTTAGACAATGCCATCGAACGAGTATTGCAATTAGACATCAAAATCGATGTTTTATTAGGTGATTTCGACGACGATTTCAATCCCGAAATTTACAAAGAAAAACAGTTTCCATTAGAGATTGTATACACGCCAAATCAAGACAAAACCGATTTAGAAAAGGCATTCGATTATTTAATTGAAAAAGGTCATAAAGCAGTAAATGTAGTTTGGGCAACAGGAAAACGTGCTGATCATACAATCACAAATATTACTAACATCGTAAGTTATCGTGATAAACTTAAAATTGTAATTCTTGACGACCATTCCAAAATATTTTTATTACCCAATAAATTTGAAAAATGGTATACTAAATCTACTCCAATTTCATTAATTCCAATCGGAAAAGTTAGCGGAATCACCACTCAAAATTTATTCTATCCATTAAAAAATGAAGAACTAACAATTGGATATCGCACTGGAAGCAGTAATCATGTTGCTCAAGATGGAATTGTAAAAATCGAACATTTAGAAGGCGATTTATTGATGATGGAATGTTTTGATTAAAACTTTTGGTATGTTGGTTCGTTTTCATATATTTGATATTGAGAAATGAATACATGAAGAATAAAAAGAACACCGAAAAAACTACTTTACATCCTAGAAATCAACATAGATTTAGATACGATTTTGATAAATTAATTATCAGTTTTCCCGAATTAAAATCTTTTATTTTTGTAAACGAGCACGAAATTGAAACAATTGATTTTGCAAATCCTAGTGCCGTAAAAGCATTAAATAATGCGCTATTAATTTCAGATTATGATATTCAGAATTGGGATATTCCTAACAATTATTTATGTCCG
The DNA here is from genome assembly GCA_947377425.1 of Flavobacteriaceae bacterium. Lineage (GTDB taxonomy): Bacteria > Bacteroidota > Bacteroidia > Flavobacteriales > Flavobacteriaceae > Flavobacterium. Next base: position 569 of record CANCFZ010000021.1, on the reverse strand, counting down.
CCAATTCCTGGACGTGCTGATTATATTCACTACATAGCAGATTTATTAGCCGATTCTAACAACGGAATTATTCCAACTGATGAAAACGTAATTGGTTTAGATGTTGGAATCGGAGCCAATTGTATTTATCCAATAATTGGAAATCATGCCTACAATTGGAGCTTCGTTGGAACCGATATTGACGAAAATGCCATCCAAAATTGCAAGAAAATAATAACTGAAAATCCTAAATTGATTGATGTTATTAGTCTTCAATTGCAAACAGAACCGAGATTTATTTTCAAAAACATCATTTTACCCGAAGATAAATTTGCGTTCACCATTTGCAATCCACCATTTCACGCATCTCAAGACGAAGCAACCAAAGCAACTATTAGAAAAGTAAACAATTTAGAAAATACTAGAACCAAAAATCCTATCTTAAATTTTGGAGGTCAAAATACCGAATTATGGTGCGAAGGTGGCGAATTTGGTTTCATCACCCAAATGATTTATGAAAGTGTAAAATATCCGTTGCAAGTATTTTGGTTTACCACTTTAGTTTCTAAAAAAGACAATCTAAAAAGCAT
>CANCFZ010000020.1 GCA_947377425.1 Flavobacteriaceae bacterium | reverse complement strand
GTTGGTTTTGTATTACTTATTACACTACTTTTATTTGCAAACGGAAACGATATTTACAAAGCAATTGTTGGAAAATAAAAAAAAATAAAAATTTATCATTTTTTGTTTGCAAAAATTAAAAAACGCTTTATATTTGCAACCGCTTAACCGATATAAATCAGCTCTTAATTAAGAGAAAGCTACAAAAAAGTTCTTGAACAAAATTACAATATACAGTTTCCTTCTTAGCTCAGTTGGTTAGAGCATCTGACTGTTAATCAGAGGGTCCTTGGTTCGAGCCCAAGAGAGGGAGCTACATTGAACAGGAGATCAGAAATGGTCTCCTTTTCTTTTTTATTACTGTCTAAAACCCTGCCAACATTGACTAAAATTTCAATTGGAAGTGTTGACGAAAGTAAACCTTCAAACATAGGAACATGTTTACTCAAGTATTCATTATATGGAGTCATAGCCTCTGATAAATATCTATGATTTCGTTCGTTTTTAAATAACTTTACATCTATCGATTTTTTTAATTCTTGGTGTTCACTAGTTGCTAATAATCCATTCATATATTCACTTTGTATGAATTGTTTTTGAGTCTGTAAATTTTTCATCTCCTCTCCAATTCTAATTAAAGAGTTCTTTCAAGATCTTCGGATTCAAATAGTTTTTCCAATACAGACTTGTACGATTTTATTGTTTGATTAGAAAACTGAATGTTGAAGAGTATTATTTCAACTTCAGAATGAACTAAATCAATAGAAAAAGTTGACTTCTGTTCATAGTACAGATGTAATTGTATATGAAAATAGATATAATTGCGTTTTATACTATATTTGTCCTTGAATTATTTATTTTAAGAATGTTAAAGAGAATTTTAAACATTATAGTGCTATTTAGTTTTGTGTTTGGTTTTTCCCAAAGCAATCAATTGTGGCAAGGTTATTTTTCGTACAATCAAATTACAGATGTTTCAGAATCTTCTAAAGATATTTATGCGTCTTCTCAAAATGCTTTTTTCTCCAAAAATTTTAATGCAAATGATATAAAAACAACTACGTCTGTAGATGGATTAAAAGCGGAAACAATAACCGCATTATATCATAGCGACACATTCAACCAAACATTTGTTGGTAATAAAAACGGTTTACTATTAGTTGTTAATCACGACGGAACAATTTTATATAAAAAAGGAATTTTGGATGAAGTTCCTGTATCTCCATTAATTAAAAGAATTAATCATTTTCTTGAATATAATGGCAAGCTCTATATTTCTTGTGATTATGGAATTACAGTTTTCGATTTAACTACATTAGAGTTTGGGGATACTTATTATATGGGACCGCTTGGAACCTTTATCTCTGTTCAACAAACAACTATTCAGAATGGATTTATTTATGCAGCAACTAAAGGAAATCTCTCTGGAAGCGGAATAAGAAAAGCTGACTTGTCTAATCAGTTTCTTGATGATTACAATCAATGGGTTGACCAAACAGGAAGTGAATGGAATGGGGTTGTAACATTAGGAACTCAAGTAATTGCATTGCGAACTGATGGTGTGCTTTTCAAGTACAACGGAACTTCTTTTGTTCAGTTTTTTCAATTACCAGAAGCTGGTGTAGATATTAGAGCTTCTAATGACAATCTTATTGTAACAACTAAAAACCATGTTTATGTTTTTGATACTACTTTGCAGCAAGTTGCTCATATTCAAAACTATCAATTTACAACTACTTATGTAACATTTTCATGTGCCACTATTATTGACACAACAATTTATATTGGAACAAACGAAAATGGATTACTATCATCTCCAATTTCAAATCCCACTAATTTTGATTTTATTTTACCAAATGGACCAATATATAATAACATTTTTAGATTAAAGAAAACATCTAGTAAATTATGGGCGACTTATGGCGGATATGATATAACTTTTGTTCCAACGCCTGATAATTCTCAAAAAGCAATTAGCACTTATAATTCTCAAACAGGTTGGAGTTCAATTCCTTTTAGTCAGTTGCAAGGTGCTGTTTCGCTTACAGATATAGTTGCAAATCCTAAAGACGACAACGAGGTTTATGTTTGTTCTTTTCAAAGTGGCATGTTGAAGATTAAGAATGGCGTAACAACGCTTTATAATGAGTTGAGTGCTTCTCCAAATGGGCCTCAAAGTCAACAATGGGGCGGAACAGTTCCTGCTAGTTATATTTCAGTTAGAATTAACGGAGCAACATTTGATAGTAAAAATAATCTTTGGATGTCAAATGCTTTAGTTTATAAGCCTTTAAAAGTTTTAAAATCGGATGCGCAATGGCAAACATTTGATTTCACCAATTTACTGGAAGACCCTAATTATGAGAGTTATGGAAAAATAGCAATTGATAAAAATGATACTAAATGGGTTCCAACTTTTAGAGCAAATGGGTTGATTGCATTTAATGAAAAATACAGTAATAAATTCATGAAAATAAAAACAGGAACTGATGGAAATCTTCCTTCGGTTAATGTTAGATGTGTTGCAGTTGATAACAAAAACCAGCTCTGGATAGGAACAACCAGCGGTTTAAGAATAATTCCGTCGGTAGATTCATTTATAAGTGAAACCGAAATTCAATCGAAATCAATTATTATACTTGAAAATGATTTAGCTCAAGAATTATTTTACGACCAATTCATTTCTGATATTGCTGTTGATGGGGCTAATAGAAAATGGGTTGCCATAGCAGAATCGGGAGTGTATTTAGTTTCATCAAATGGTCAAGAAACGATTTATCATTTCACAAAAGAAAATTCTCCATTGCCAAGCAATAATATCAGTGATATAGAAATTGACGGAACATCAGGCGAAGTTTTTTTTGCAACAGATAAAGGTTTGGTTTCTTTTAAAGGAACTTCAACACGAGCAAGCGATGATTTGAATAGCGTTTATGTTTATCCAAATCCTGTTCGACCTGAATTTGAAGGTACAGTAAAAATTTCAAATTTAACCAATAAAGCAATAGTTAAAATCACAGATGTTGAAGGAAATTTAGTTTTTGAAACCACTTCTGAAGGAGGAACTATCGAATGGGATACAACTGCTTTTGGAAAATATAAAGTAGCATCTGGAGTTTATTTGATTTTAATTTCAGCACAAGACGGAATCGAAACTACAATCAAAAAAGTAATGATTATTCGATAATAATTTGTCACACTAAGCACAGTCGAAGTACTCTTATTTTATGCTAATCAAAACCAAAGCCATAGTAATCTCATACTTAAAATTTCAAGAAAAAAGCTTGATTGTAAAATGTTTCACGCAAAGTGACGGATTAAAAAGTTACTTCGTTCAAAGTGCTTATTCTGGAAAAAAATCCAATCAAAAAATTGCTTATTTTCAACCGCTTACTATTCTTGAAATTGAAGCCAGCCATAAGAACAAAGGTACCTTAGAGCATTTTAAAGAAATCAAATTAGCAATGGCTTATCAAACCATAAATACGGATATTGTAAAAAGCACCATCGTGATTTTCTTGTCTGAAATGTTGCATCATAGCATTCAAGAAGAAGAAAAAAACGAAGATTTATTTACTTTTTTAGAAACCGCTTTGATTTGGTTGGACACACACCATGAAACTTCAAATTTTCATTTAATATTACTTTTAGAAATCACAAAATTCATCGGATTTTATCCTGATATTTCAGAAATTGATTTTAATTTTTTTGAAATGACCGATGGAATTTTTTCGCCATTTCAAGGAATAAGTTGCCTTTCGGAACACGAAACTTTTCTTTTCAAAAAACTAATCAATCTAAAATTTGACTCCGACCAAAAAGTTTTCGCCGGAATTGAACGCCAAATCCTTCTAAAAATCTTATTAGATTACTACACCATTCATCTTGACGGATTCAAAAAACCAAAATCTCTAGAAGTTTTAAAGGAAGTTTTTGCATAAAAGATAAATTTAGGCATTCTTTCTTGTACAATCGCAAAAACTGAAAACTGAAAACTGAAAACTGAAAACTATTTACTACTTTCGCAAACTGATTTAAGAATACAACAAAATGAGCACTAAATTTACTGAATACAAAGGACTTGACTTGCCAACCGTAGCGTCGGAAACCCTTAAATTTTGGAAAGAAAATAACATCTTCGAACAATCGGTAACTTCGCGTGAAGGAAACCAACCATTCGTGTTTTTTGAAGGTCCACCTTCGGCTAACGGATTACCCGGAATTCACCACGTAATGGCACGTGCTATTAAAGATATTTTTTGTCGTTATAAAACCCAAAAAGGCTTTCAAGTAAAACGTAAAGCAGGTTGGGACACTCACGGTTTGCCAGTAGAATTAGGAACCGAAAAAGAATTAGGAATCACAAAAGAAGACATCGGAAAAACCATTTCGGTAGAAGAATACAACGAAGCGTGTAAAAAAACTGTAATGCGTTACACCGACGTATGGAACGATTTGACCGGAAAAATGGGTTATTGGGTTGATATGCAAGATCCATACATAACCTATAAATCCAAATATATGGAAAGTGTTTGGTGGTTATTGAAACAAATTTATAACAAAGACTTATTATACAAAGGCTACACAATTCAACCGTATTCGCCAAAAGCTGGAACCGGATTATCTTCGCACGAAGTTAATCAACCCGGAAGTTATAGAGATGTAACCGATACAACAGTTGTGGCACAATTTTTAGCAAAAACAGAAACTTTACCAAGCTTTTTAAAAGGTTTTGGTGATGTTCACATTTTAGCTTGGACGACAACTCCATGGACTTTGCCATCCAATACTGCTTTGACGGTTGGCCCGAGAATAGATTATGTTTTGGTGGAAACGTTCAATCAATATACATTTCGTCCAACCAAAGTAATTTTGGCTAAAAACCTTGTCGGAAAACAATTCGGAAAAGGATTTTTTGTTTCTGTTGAACCATCTGATTTTGAAAATTTCAAAGAAGGTGATAAAAACATTCCATTCCAAATCTTGGCAGAATTTAAAGGTGCAGATTTAGTTGGAATTCGTTACGAACAATTGATGAAATTGGCTTTGCCATATCAAAATGCAGAAAATGCTTTTAGAGTAATTGCTGGAGATTTTGTTACTACCGAAGATGGAACTGGAATTGTACATACAGCGCCAACTTTTGGTGCCGATGATGCTAAAGTTGCCAAAGAAGCAACGCCAGAAATTCCGCCAATGTTGGTTTTAGACGAAAATGGAAATCCTGTTCCTTTGGTTGATTTACAAGGTAAATTCATTCAAGGTTTAGAAAATTATTCTGGAAAATACGTTAAAAATGAATATTACAACGATGGTGAAGCACCAGAACGCTCTGCCGATGTTGAAATCGCTATCCAATTAAAAGAAGAAAATAAGGCTTTCAAAGTCGAAAAATACGTGCACAGTTACCCACATTGTTGGCGAACTGACAAACCAATTTTATATTATCCGCTAGATTCTTGGTTCATTAAAGTAACCGAAATCAAGGATAGAATGTTCGATTTGAACGAAACCATCAACTGGAAACCAAAAGCAACTGGCGAAGGACGTTTCGGAAATTGGTTGAAAAATGCCAACGATTGGAATTTATCGCGCTCAAGATATTGGGGAATTCCCTTACCAATTTGGAGAACCGAAGATGGAACCGAAGAAATGCTAATCGGTTCAGTAGAAGAATTATATTCAGAAATTGAAAAATCTATTGCGGCTGGTTTAGAAACTGTAAATCCATTTCAAGGTTTTGAGGTTGGAAATATGAGTGAAGAAAACTACAATTTAGTCGATTTACATAAAAATGTAGTTGACGGAATTACATTGGTTTCTCCATCAGGAAAACCGATGAAACGCGAAAGTGACTTAATTGATGTTTGGTTCGATTCGGGTGCAATGCCTTATGCACAATGGCATTATCCATTTGAAAATAAAGATAAAATTGACGAAAATAAAGATTTCCCAGCTGATTTTATTGCCGAAGGTGTCGATCAAACTCGTGGTTGGTTTTATACTTTACATGCAATTGGAACTTTAGTTTTTGATAAAATTGCTTATAAAAATGTAGTTTCTAACGGTTTAGTTTTGGATAAAAACGGACAAAAAATGTCCAAACGTTTAGGAAATGCTACCGATCCTTTTAAAACATTAGAAGAATATGGTCCAGACGCTACACGATGGTACATGATTTCAAATGCCAATCCGTGGGACAATTTAAAATTCGATTTAGAAGGAATTGCTGAGGTTCGTAGAAAGTTTTTTGGGACTCTTTACAACACTTATTCATTCTTCACATTATATGCAAACATTGATAATTTCACTTATTCAGAAGCGGAAATTCCGTTGAATGAACGACCAGAAATTGACCGATGGATTTTATCAGAATTAAATACTTTGATAAAAAATGTTGACGATTATTATGCCGATTATGAGCCAACAAAAGCAGCAAGAGCAATTTCTGATTTTGTTCAAGAAAATTTGAGTAATTGGTACGTTCGTTTGTGCAGAAGAAGATTCTGGAAAGGCGAATATGGAACCGATAAAATTGCGGCTTATCAAACGCTTTATACTTGTTTGATAAATGTGGCTAAATTGTCTGCACCTATCGCTCCTTTTTTTATGGATCAGTTGTATCGCGATTTAGTTAGAACAACTCAAACAGAGGATTTTGCCAGTGTTCACTTGGCTTTATTCCCAGTTTCGGTTGAAAACTTTGTTGATAAATCGTTGGAAAGCAGAATGATGAAAGCACAGACGGTTTCGTCACTAGTTTTATCGCTTCGAAAAAAAGAAATGATAAAAGTACGTCAACCGTTGCAAAGGATAATGATTCCTATACTTGACGAGAATCAACGTGCCGAAATTGAAGCCGTTTCTGACCTAATAAAAGCCGAAGTTAACGTTAAAGAAATAGAACTTTTGGACGATGCATCTGGTGTTTTAGTGAAGCAAATTAAGCCAAATTTCAAGGCGCTTGGACCACGTTTTGGTAAGGATATGGGATTGATTTCCAAAGAAATACAGAATTTTACGCAGGAGCAAATCAATGAAATTGATACTAAAGGTGAATTATCGCTTGTTATTTCAGGAAATAGTATAATTTTAACATCCGAAGATGTAGAGATAACATCGCAGGATATTCCGGGTTGGTTGGTTGCAAATGCTAACGGAATTACAGTAGCTTTAGACATTACAATTTCACCAGAATTAAAGCAAGAAGGAATTGCGAGAGAATTGGTTAACAGAATTCAAAATATCAGAAAAGATTCTGGTTTTGAAGTAACCGATAAAATTAAAGTTCAAATTCAACGTAGCGGCGAACTAGAACAAGCAATAAAGAATAACGAAAGCTATATCAAAGACGAAACGTTAACAGAAGAATTAAATTTTGTTGAAAATCTAGAAAGTGGTATAGAAATTGAGTTTGATGAGATAAAAACAAGAATATTAATTTCAAAATAATACAAAGATGATTGAAGAAATGATGAGATACTCTGATGCTGATTTAGCAGAGTTTAAGGAAATTATCTTAAATAAAATGGAGAAAGCACAATCTGATTTAGAATTAATCAAAAGTGCTTACATGAATGATTTAAACAACGGAACTGATGACACATCGCCTACATTTAAAGCATTTGAAGAAGGAAGTGAAACAATGAGTAAAGAAGCAAATTCTCAATTGGCAATTCGTCAAGAGAAGTTTCTTCGTGACTTAAAAAATGCACTTTTTCGTGTTGAAAACAAAACCTATGGGGTTTGTAAAGTAACAGGAAAATTAATAGGAAAAGAACGATTAAAAATTGTTCCTCATGCTACAATGAGCATTGAGGCTAAAAATTTACAACGATAATTACATTTGTAATTTAAAAAAACGCTCCAAAAAAAGGAGCGTTTTTTTTAGAAAATAATACTACTTTTGCACCACCAAAAAACCAATAAAAATGAAACTTAGAAATTCGGTATTTATAATCTTTTTGATACTAATGGTTGATCAATACTCAAAAGTATTTGTAAAAACGAATTTTATATTAGGCGAATCTGTTCAAGTTTTCAGTTGGTTTAAACTTTTGTTTATTGAAAATGAAGGTATGGCTTGGGGAACAGTTATTCCTGGTGAATATGGGAAGTTATTTCTTACGGTTTTTAGAATTCTTGCCGTTGTTGCAATTGGTTATTGGCTTTTAGATGCTACAAAAAAAGAAAAATCAAAGTACTTAATAATCGCGATATCTTTAATTTTTGCTGGTGCTTTAGGAAACATTATTGATTCTGTTCTTTACGGAGTAATCTTTGATGACAGTCACAATCATTTAGCGACCTTTTTGCCTGAAAATCCTTATGGAACTTGGTTTCATGGAAAAGTTGTAGATATGTTTTATTTCCCTTTTATTGAAGATTATATGATGCCAACTTGGGTTCCATTTATTGGAGGAAAAGAAGTTACTTTTTTTAACGCCATTTTCAATCTTGCTGATTTTTCAATTTCAACTGGAGTTGGAATTCTAATATTTTTCAACAAAAAAGCATTTGCGCCTAATCCGAAATATAAACATGTAACTTATTCAAAAATATTAGATAACAATGAAGATTAAAAAGTATAAATTTCACTAGGAGTTACACAATAATTCAGCTGAATATCATTTTCTGAAAGGTCATCAATATTTTCTTCTACTTCAAAGAAAGACAATCCTATTTTTATAGTTTCTGATTTGCATTGTGATAAAAATTTATCATAAAATCCTTTACCATAACCAACTCTATTTCCTTTTACATCAAATGCTAAAAGTGGCACAAAAACCACATCAATTTTAGTGGCAGGAACCTCCAAACCATCAATTGGTTCTGGAATGTTATATTCGTTTTTCTTTAATTTAGTGTTGTCAGTAAGTAGATAATGTGTCATTTCTAAAGTCGCAAAATCACTTTTAGAAACCACAATTTCCTTATCTTTTCCTTGTAAAATATGAAGAATAAATTCGGTATCAATTTCCTTTTGTTCTTCAATAGTTAAGAATAAATGAAAGTAGGTTTTGCCCCAAACCTGACTGCCGTCAGGCAAGTTACTTAATGATAATAAACGATTAGCAATAGCCAAACTTTTAGTTTCAATTTCTTTTTGAGAAAAATGTGTTCTTAATTCTTTGTATTTAACTCTTAATTCTTTCTTCAACATTGCAAACCAATTTCAATTCGTTGATAAAAGTACTCAAATGTTGCACTTCTACGTGATTCATCAACACAATTTTATACCATTTATTTTCATGATTGTGAGTTTCTGGAACTAAATCATATTTGTACGCTAGTTTTTTTGGAATAAATTCAGCGTGAATTGTGACAATATTAATAAACGGTTCTCGGAAATATTTAATATCTAATTTGTCTAATTCATCGCATAAAAATTGTGTTCGCATTTGTAAAACGCTTACTTTTTCAAACCATTTGTGCGGACCATAAGTAAATAAAATCATCCAAACTGCAATTGCATTAGCTCCTGAACGACTTCCGCAAAGTGTTAAATCCATTCCTTCTACATATTGGGCTTCTTTGGTTAACACATTTTCGATTAAGCTCTTTCGGCAAATAAAAACGCCAGTTCCATAAGGTGCTTGAAGCATTTTATGTGCGTCAATTGTAATTGAACTAATTTTAGGATTACTGAAATTTATAATCGAATTCTCATTACTAAACGGATAAACAAATCCGCCATAAGCACCGTCAATGTGGAGTTTGTAATCTAAATTATATTTTTCTAAAATAGAAATATAATCTTCCGGATTGTCAACAGAACCAAACATTGTTGTTCCCATATTAGAAATTACAATGAAGTATTTTTTACCATTTTCTTTTGCTTTGAGAATGATGTTTTCCAAAGCAATTTTGTCAATTTTTCTTTTTTCAAATGAAACTGAAATTTTTAACCAATCCAACTGCAAAATATTTCCAGCTTTTGGAATAGAATAATGTGTGTCTTCTGAAGCTAGAATTACGATTTCGTTTAATTTAGCTCCTTTTTTATACATAAAATAATTGCGATACATCCAAATCGCTTGAATATTTGCCTCGGTTCCGCCAGGAGAAATATAGCCATCAAATTCGTTGGGTTTAGCTTTAAAAACATCAACTGCGAGCACATTCAGAACGTCTTTTTCCAATTCGTGCGTGCCTTTAAAAGCACTTTCAGAATCTCCTAAAGTATGGCAGCCAATGTGATTTGGATTAGCAACAAACGTTTGTAAAACAGGAGCGTCTTTTAAAAAGTCAGCATCAAAAAATACTTTTTCGTCCAATTTAGATGCAGGATAACCCAATGAAGTATCTTTTGCGAAATTTACATTGGCATTTAAAGCTTGTTGAATCTTGTTTTTTCGTTCTTCTTTCGGAAGTTTTTTCCAATAAAGCATGGTTGTGATTTTTGCCAAAACTACTTTAACCACTTAATATAAAACATGATAATTGTTAGGTTTAATATTGGAGTTTTTTGAATTTGTTTTGTGAAGAATTTAAAGTTAAATTTGTTTAAAGAAAAGACCCTCTGCGATACAAAAAAATGAACAATCCATCTCTAGAATTACAAATACAAACGCTACCCGATAATCCCGGAGTATATCAGTATTATGACAAAGAAGGAAAAATTCTATACGTTGGAAAAGCCAAAAACCTCAAAAAACGAGTTTCTTCTTACTTCAATAAAATTCATGATACTGCCAAAACTAATGTGCTAGTAAAGAAGATTGTAACCATTAAACACATTGTAGTTTCTTCAGAACAAGACGCACTTTTATTAGAAAACAATCTGATTAAAAAGCTACAACCAAGATATAACGTTTTATTACGTGACGATAAAACCTATCCATGGATTTGTATCAAGAAAGAACCTTTTTCGCGAATATTTCCAACACGAAGAATGGTAAAAGACGGCTCGGAATATTTTGGACCCTACACTAGTTTCAAAACCGTAAATACCATTTTAGAATTAATAAAAGAATTGTATCCGCTCAGAACTTGCAACTATGATTTAACCGAAGCCAATATCAATTCGGGCAAATACAAAGTATGTTTAGAATTCCATATTGGTAATTGCAAAGGCGGTTGCGAAGGTTATGAATTACTTGAAAATTATCAAAAACAAGTGGATGCCATTCGAGAAATCTTAAAAGGAAATTTCAAAGAAAGTTTAAAAGGATTCAAAATAAAAATGCTTCATTTAGCACAAGAAATGCAATTTGAAGAAGCCCAAAAAATAAAAGAAAAAATAGAAGTTCTTGAAAATTACCAATCGCGGTCAACGATTTTAAATCCAAAAATTTCCAATATTGATGTTTTTTCAATCATTTCTGACGAAGCTGTTGCGTATGTAAATTTTCTTCAAATAGCTCACGGTGCCATAATTCGTTCGTACACTTTAGAACTAAAAAAGAAACTAGAAGAAACCGACGAAGAACTTCTAGAACTAGCCGTTGTTGAACTTCGTGAACGTTTTCATTTACTATCGCGCGAAATAATTTTGCCTTTTCCATTAGATTTTGGTGATAAAATAAAAGTCACCGTTCCGCAACTTGGTGATAAAAAACAAATTTTAGAATTGTCAGAACGCAATGCGAGATATTACCGTTTAGACCAATTAAAACAAATTCAAATTGTAGATCCAGAACGCCATACGAATCGAATTATGGCGCAAATGCAAAAAGATTTACGTCTTTCGGTAGAGCCACGACATATCGAATGTTTTGATAATTCCAACATTCAAGGAACCAATCCTGTTGCGGCTTGCGTAGTTTTCAAAGACGGAAAACCATCCAAAAAAGATTACCGACATTTCAATATAAAAACCGTTGAAGGACCAAATGATTTTGCTTCCATGGAAGAAGTTGTTTACCGAAGATACAAACGAATGTTAGACGAAAACCAACCGTTACCACAACTAATAATTATTGACGGTGGAAAAGGACAGCTTTCGTCGGCTTTAAAAAGTATTGATGACTTAGGTTTGCGTGGAAAAATTGCCATCATCGGAATTGCAAAACGCCTTGAAGAACTTTTTTATCCAGGTGATTCTGCACCATTATACCTCGATAAAAAATCGGAAACACTCAAAGTAATTCAGTTTTTGCGTAACGAAGCACATCGATTCGGAATCACTTTTCACCGCGATAAACGAAGCAAAGCAGCACTAAATTCGTCGGTAGAAGAAATTCCAGGAATTGGCGAAAAGACAATGTTGACATTAATAAAACATTTCAAAAGTGTTAAAAGATTGAAATTAGCCACCGAAAAAGAAATTTCGGAGGTTGTTGGTGTTTCAAAAGCCAAAAAAATTTCCGACTTTTACAATAAAATAGACAATTAATAACAGAAGCGAATGATTAAGGCATACCTGCAATCCATTTTCCTGCTATTCACTTCAATCTTTTTCTTTTGTTGCCTTCGAATACCTAAGACAACAAAAGAAAAAGGATTTCCGTTTCTGTCAGGGCTAAGTAGAAATGGACTTTTGTGTCTATTTTCTATTTTCTATTTTCTATTTTCTCAAAACAGTTATTCTCAAGATACCATTAAACGACCAAAAATTGGATTAGTTTTAACTGGTGGTGGAGCCAAAGGATTTGCACATATTGGCGTTTTAAAAGTATTAGAAAAAGCTGGAATAAAAATCGATTATATTGGAGGAACTAGTATGGGAGCCGTTGTTGGAGGTTTATATGCAACTGGTTATAGTGCCAACCAAATAGATTCAATATTTAAAAACACCAATTTTGACGAGCTTTTACAAGATTATATTCCAAGAACCTCTAAAAGTTTTTATGAAAAGAAAAATGATGAATTGTATGCTGTTTCCTTACCATTTAACAAATTTAGTTTAGGTGTTCCAATTGCATTGTCTAAAGGAATGTACAACTATAATTTACTTACAAAATTAACTCATTCGGTTCGCCACGTTAGAGATTTCAACAAACTTCCAATTCCGTTTTTATGTATTGCAACCGATATTGAAACTGGTCAACAATTAGTTATGAATAGTGGGTATTTACCACAAGCTCTTTTAGCAAGTTCTGCTTTTCCAACGTTATTTTCTCCAGTTGAAATTGATGGTAGAATGCTCATTGATGGGGGTGTAACAAACAACTACCCAATTGATGAGGTAAAGAAAATGGGCGCCGACATCATAATTGGCGTTGATGTTCAAGACGGATTGAAAGATAGAAATGCTTTGAGAGAAGCCACCAAAATATTAGTGCAAATTTCAAATCTTCAAATGATTGAAGGAATGAAAGAAAAAATAAAAAAAACCGATATTTACATTAAACCTGATATTTCTAATTATTCGGTAATTTCATTTGATAAAGGAAGAGAAATTGTTAAAAAAGGAGAAGATGCTGCGTTGGAGATTTTTGATAAACTTAAAAAATTAACTACTCAAAATAATCAGTTCAAATTGAATAATTTGAACTGTAAAAGCGACAGTATTCAAATAGATAGGATTAGTATAAATGATGTGAATGACTATACTCGCGCTTATATAATAGGAAAGTTAGGGTTTAAACAAGGAACAAAAATAAGTTATGACCAATTAAAAAAAGGAATTAACACATTAAACGCAACTGGAAATTTTAGCTCAATAAATTATAAAATCAACGATTTGCAGCCTGGTGAAGAACTTGATATAAATATATATGAGAGTAAAAACAAAACCTTTTTGAAATTTGGTTTGCACTATGACGGGTTATATAAAAGTGCCGCATTATTTAATATAACACAAAAAAAATCGTTGTTTAGAAATGACGTTATTTCTGTTGATTTAGGCCTTGGAGATAATTTCAGGTATAATTTAGACTATTATATAGACAATGGTTTTTATTTTAGTTTTGGTTTCAAATCAAGATTCAATCAATTCAATAAAAATGTGGCTACCGATTTTACTAATGGCAAACTATTTTCGCAATATAACATCAATTCAATAAATGTTGATTTTTCCGACTTTACCAATCAGGCTTATTTGCAAACTATTTTTGCTCAAAAGTTTTTAATTGGAGCTGGATTAGAATTTAAACACATTAAAATTAAATCTAATACTTTAGAAAACAGCAATCCTGTTTTTGAAAATAGTGATTATTCAAGTGCTTTTGGATATATAAAATATGATTCTTTTGATAATAAGTATTTTCCAAAAAAAGGATGGTTTTTCAATGGAGATTTACAAACCTATTTGTTTTCATCCAATTATACGAATCAGTTTAATAGATTTTCAATACTAAAAGGAGAATGGGGAATCACACGAACATTTTATAAATTCATAAATCTAAAATTTCAATCAGAAGTAGGTTTTTCATTCGGGCAAGACAGTGTTCACTATTTAGATTTTGTTCTTGGTGGCTACGGATTTAATGCTATAAATAATTTCAAACCCTTTTATGGATATGATTTTATTGGTATTGCGGCCGATAGCTATATTAAATCATTGGCAACTTTAGATGTTGAGTTTTATAAGAAAAACCATGTCAATTTTTCTGCCAATGTCGCTAATGCCGAAGATAAATTATTCAGAACAGGAAATTGGTTAGCAACACCAAGATATACAGGTTATGCCGTTGGGTATGGATTGGAAACAGCACTTGGACCAATTGAAGTTAAATATTCTTGGTCGCCTGAATTACCTAAAGGTTTTTTTGGGTTTAGTGTTGGTTTTTGGTTCTAAAAGCCATAAATTTTCTATTTTCGTAAAATTATTAAACAAAAAAAGTATATTTGAGCACAATAAACTAAAAAAGATAAACTATGTCTATTTGGAGAGTAAAACCAGTGTCTGCTTTTGAAGCGGACATGAAAAAAAGTGAATTAAAAAGAGTTTTAGGAAAATGGAGTCTTACAGCCATAGGAATTGGCGCTATAATTGGCGGAGGAATTTTTGTTCTTACAGGAACTGGAGCCTATTATCATGCTGGACCAGCGTTAGCTTTATCTTTCATTATTGCAGGTATAGCTTGTGTTTTTGCGGCTTTATGTTATTCAGAATTTGCCTCTATATTGCCAGTTGAGGGTTCTGCATATGCGTATGCGTATGGCACTATAGGAGAACTTTTTGCATGGATAATTGGATGGGGATTAATTTTAGAGTATGCGATGGGATCTATGACAGTTGCCGTATCTTGGTCTGGGTATTTTAATAAGCTTTTGAAAATGTTTGGTTTACATTTGCCCGATTGGCTTACAAGTGATCCGGCAAGTTATACTGGTGAAGGTTTTTCTATGAATTTACCTGCTTTTTGTATTGTTTTATTTGTGATTTCTATACTTATAAGAGGGACACAAGGTGCGGCTAAAGCAAACAATATGATAGTAATGCTCAAAGTATCGGCAGTTTTGTTTGTTATTATTGCTGGTGCTTTCTATATTAATACAGCTAATTGGCATCCATTTATTCCCGAAGCTACTACAATTATTGATAATGCTGGAAAATCTCATGAAGCTTATGGTTTTAAAGGTGTAATATCAGGCGCAGCAGCAATTTTCTTTGCCTATGTTGGGTTTGATGCCGTTTCAACTCAAGCCGGCGAAGCAATAAATCCTAAAAAAGATGTGCCCTTTGCTATTATTACATCATTATTAGTTTGTACTTTTTTATATATTTTAGTATCATTAGTATTAACAGGAATGATGAATTTTAGTGATTTTAACCCAATGGGTAAATATCCAGAAGCTATTAAAGCGCCTGTTGCATATGCGTTTGATATTGCTGGACAAGCATGGGCTGGTTATGTAGTTACTATTGCAGCAACAATTGGATTAATATCAGTATTGATGGTAATGATAATGGGACAATCTAGAATCTTTTTAGGAATGTCTAAAGATGGATTAATTCCTCCCATATTTTCTAAAATTCATGGAGTAACTGGCACACCTAAAACTAATTTATTAATTCTTGGAGGAGTTATTGCCGTTGTTGCGGCTTTCACACCAATAAATAAATTAGCAGATATGACAAGTTTTGGAACTTTGTTTGCCTTTACAATGGTATGTATTGCTGTTTGGGTTTTACGAAGAAAACAACCTGAATTGATTAGACCTTTTAAGGTTCCTTTTTTACCATTTATAGCGATCTGTGGAATTTTGATCAATACTTATTTAATGATAAACTTAAGTATTGA
This sequence comes from Flavobacteriaceae bacterium, assembly GCA_947377425.1. GTDB lineage: Bacteria > Bacteroidota > Bacteroidia > Flavobacteriales > Flavobacteriaceae > Flavobacterium. The sequence goes on along the minus strand of CANCFZ010000020.1, from coordinate 2,874 downwards.
TGCTCAAATGTTATCACTTGGTTGGTTGATAATTGGAATTTTTATTTATTTTATTTATGGTAAAAGAAAAGCCAAATTAAATAATCCTTCATAATATTTTTGAAAATTATAATCTAAAAAATCCAAAAAAGAAAAATTACTTTTTTGGATTTTTTGTTTTGTTTTTTTTCCGATATTTGTATATGATTATTTCAAAAAACTGGCTCGAATTATTAATACACTTAAAATTCCTCATCAAGAGAAATCCTGAATGAGTTGATTTAATTTGTAAATTAATCAATATGTCAATTAGAAAATGAATTATCTCATTGACAAATTTTCTAATTATCTAATTTTAATCATATGCCAATTTATCATAAACTAGGAAATTTTCCTCAAAAAAGACACACGCAATTTGAAAAACCAAATGGCGGATTATACTACGAACAACTATTCGGAACCGAAGGTTTTCATGGACATTCCTCCTTATTGTACCATGTTCATAGACCAACTCAAGTAAAAGAAATTACAAAATCCTATTCGGTTGAACCAAAAATAGCTATCGGCAAAAACATAAAATCGTTATTGCTAAAAGGATTTGAACTTAAACCAGAAGATGATTTTTTAGATTCCAGAAAAGCAATGCTAGTCAACAAAGATTGCACAATCGGATTAGCTGCACCAAGAAAATCGCTCACCGAATATTTCTATAAAAATGCCGATGCCGACGAAATGATTTTTATCCATAAAGGAAGCGGAAAATTAAGAACTATGATGGGAAACTTCGACTTTGAATATGGAGATTACCTAATTATTCCGCGCGGAATGATCTACCAAATCCAATTCAATACCGAAGAAAACCGATTGTTCTACGTAGAAAGTTTTGCACCATTTTACACACCAAAACGATACAAAAACGAATCGGGTCAACATCTAGAACATTCGCCATTTTGCGAACGCGATTTTAAATTGCCAACCGAACTAGAAACGCACGATGAAAAAGGCGATTTCATTATAAAAATAAAAAAAGAAGGAATGATGCACGAATTCGTTTATGCAACACATCCTTTTGACGTTGTGGGTTGGGATGGTTATAATTTTCCATACGGATTTTCAATTCACAACTTCGAGCCAATTACAGGTCGAGTGCATCAACCGCCACCAGTGCATCAAACTTTTGAAACGGCAACTTTTGTAGTTTGTTCGTTTTGTCCAAGATTGTACGATTATCATCCAAAGGCAATTCCGGCGCCATACAACCACAGCAATATCGATTCTGATGAGGTTTTGTATTATGTTGATGGCGATTTTATGTCAAGAAATAATATCGAACAAGGTCATATCACGTTGCATCCAAAAGGAATTCCTCATGGACCAGCGCCAGGCGCAATGGAACGTAGTATTGGCAAAACAATTACCGAAGAATTAGCCGTAATGGTAGATACTTTCCGTCCATTAATGGTTACAGAAGAAGCCATGGGATTGGATGATGGGCAGTATTATAAATCTTGGGTTGAATAATTAAACTAAATCAACTCTGAAAGGGTTTTGAACTTTTTCAGAGTTTTAAAAAAAATAAAAAATGTCAAAAGAAGTAAAATCAGTCGAATACGGCTTAGAAAAAATATTTGAAGGAGCACAAGATTTCCTTCCACTTTTAGGAACTGACTACGTAGAATTTTATGTAGGAAATGCAAAACAATCGGCACATTATTACAAAACAGCTTTTGGTTATCAATCGTTAGCTTATGCCGGACTTGAAACTGGAGTTAAAGACAAGACAAGTTATGTTTTAAAACAAGACAAAATTAGAATTGTACTTACAACGCCATTAACACAAGATTCTCCAATTCATGCTCATCTTCAAAAACATGGCGATGGTGTAAAAGTTGCAGCACTTTGGGTAGAAGATGCAACTTCAGCATATGAAGAAACCATAAAACGCGGCGCACGTTCGTTCATGGAACCAACAGTTGAAAAAGACGAATTTGGTGAAGTAGTTCGTTCTGGAATTTATACTTATGGCGAAACTGTTCACATATTTGTAGAAAGAAAAAACTACAACGGTGTTTTCTTACCAGGTTACAAAGAATGGAAATCCGATTATAATCCAACAACAACCGGTCTAAAATACATCGATCACATGGTTGGGAATGTAGGTTGGAACGAAATGAATACTTGGGTAAAATTTTACGAAGACGTTATGGGATTTGTAAATTTCTTATCGTTTGACGATAAACAAATCAACACCGAATATTCTGCTTTAATGAGTAAAGTGATGAGTAACGGCAATGGACGAATTAAATTCCCAATCAACGAGCCAGCTGAAGGAAAGAAAAAATCTCAAATTGAAGAATATTTAGATTTTTATGGCGGACCAGGAATTCAGCACATTGCCATTGCAACCGACGATATTATTAAAACAGTTTCAGAGTTGCGTTCTCGTGGAGTTGATTTTCTTTCTGCGCCACCACACGCATATTATGAGGCAATTCCGGAGCGTTTAGGTACGCACATGGACATGATGAAAGAAGACATCAACGAAATAGAAAAATTAGCCATAATGGTTGACGCCGATGAAGACGGTTATCTTTTACAAATATTTACAAAGCCAGTTCAAGACCGACCAACATTGTTTTTTGAAATTATTCAACGAATGGGCGCAAAAGGTTTTGGTGCGGGAAATTTCAAGGCACTTTTTGAGTCAATTGAACGTGAACAAGCTTTGAGAGGAACGTTGTAAACATAAAATCCCGATTCAGATTAGATAATGAATCGGGATTTTTTTATTTTATCTAAATGCTTGTTCTAAATCGGCAAGTAAATCATCAATGTCTTCAACTCCTGTACTTAATCTTACTAAATCATCGGTGATTCCAACTTCAAGTCTTTTAT
>CANCFZ010000019.1 GCA_947377425.1 Flavobacteriaceae bacterium | reverse complement strand
CTTTTGTCTGAAAAACAGCTTGAGGCAAAAGGAGCAACATTCTATAAAATAAATAGAGGAGGTGATATTACTTATCATGGTCCTGGTCAAATTGTAGGGTATCCAATTCTTGATTTAGAAAACTTCTTTACTGATATACATAAATATTTACGTTTTTTGGAGGAAGTTATGATATTAACTTTAGCAGAATATAATGTTATTGGAACAAGGAGTGAAGGAGAAACAGGTGTTTGGTTGGGTGTTGGAACTCCATTTGCACGAAAAATTTGTGCTATGGGCGTTCGTGCTAGCCGTTGGGTTACTATGCATGGTTTCGCTTTAAACGTAAATGCCGATTTAGGTTATTTTGACAATATTATTCCTTGTGGAATAAAAGGCAAAGCAGTAACTTCATTAAATGTAGAACTTGGAGTTGAGAAAGTCAATGAGGAAGAAATAAAAGAAAAAATCTTAAAACACTTTTCAAAATTATTTGATTGTTATTTTGTATAAACGTCTATTGTCTATTTGTCTATTATCTTTAAATCTAGTCTTAATTGCTCAGGCAATAATCTAAATGTCATTCTGTGGTATTTTGTTGTGCCATATTTTCTAATTGCTTCTCTATGTTCTTTTGTTGGATAGCCTTTATTTTGTTTCCAATTGTACATTGGAAATTCTTCATGTATTTTATCCATATACTCGTCGCGATATGTTTTTGCTAAAACAGAAGCTGCTGCAATGCTCATGTACTTGGAGTCGCCTTTGACTATTGTACTGTATGGAATGTTGTTGATTGGTTTGAATCTGTTTCCATCCACTATAATATATAAAGGTGTAGGATTTAACTTCATAATACATTCTTGCATTGCTTTGATTGAAGCGTTTAAAATATTAATTGTATCAATAATTTTTGGTTCCAAATGAGTCACAGCAAAAGAAATTGCCTTTTCTTCTATAATTGGTTTTAGTTTTTCTCTTGTTTTTTCGGATAATTGTTTGGAATCATTTAGTAAATTCAATTCAAAATCATCGGGAAGTATTATTGCTGCTGCCGTAACGGGTCCGGCTAGGCATCCTCTGCCAGCTTCGTCAGTACCACATTCAAAGTGAAATTCTGAAAATCTTAATTTTAACATAAAATTAGTTTTTACAAAAATATAAATTTTAACGCAACCTTTTTCAGTTTTCTGCATCTACATGGTGTGTTGCAACCACAATGTTAGTAAACGTCCGAAAAATTTTAACAAAAATAAATAATAATAATCCGAAGTATTATTTGTTTATTTAAGAAATTATTAAGAAGTTTGCGGAATAACTAACTCAAATAAAATTAATATGAGATCGAAGTTCAAATGGATTTTTACGCTTTTAATAGCGTTATCAATGCAGTTTTCGTTTGCACAAGAGAAAACTGTTACAGGTACTGTTACTGATGGTAAACTACCTTTGCCTGGTGCCAATGTTGTAATTAAAGGTACAAAAGGCGGCGTTTCAACTGATGTTGATGGAAAATTTTCTATCAAAGCAAAATCAGGAGATGTACTTGTTGTTTCGTACACAAGTTACGACACAAAAACTATTACTGTTGGCGCTGCTAACAATTATAGTGTTTCTTTGAAAGAAAGCCCTAAGTTGTTAGACGAAGTGCTTATTTCGGGTGCTATGGGTATCAAGAGAACAAAGGATGCTGTTGTGTCTGCTCAAAAGCAAATTAGCAACAAAGAACTTACTCAAGCTTCAAATCCTAATGCTATTCAAGCTTTAACAGGAAAAGTGTCTGGTTTGCAAATTAGCACAACTAGTAACAGTGTTTCTGCGGATACAAGAATTTTGCTTAGAGGTAATAGAACAATCACTGGTGATAACCAGGCTTTGGTTGTTATTGATAATGCAATTTCTTCGGCTTCTGTATTGGGTCAATTGCCTCCAGATGTTATTGAGAATGTTAACGTTATAAAAGGTGCTCAAGGAGCTGCATTATATGGTGCTCAAGGGGTAAATGGAGTAATTATTGTTACTACTAAAAGAGGTAGTAAAAATGAAAAATTCACTTTTGGTTACAATTCATCTGTAGATTTTGAATCTGTAAAATTCGTGCCACAAACTCAAAGAGATTATGGTCAAGGTTGGGCTAATGGTTATCAATTTGGTTTTCCTGATGCTGGAGATCCAAGAAATGGTAACATTCAGTTTTCTCCTTATGAAAATGGTTCATGGGGACCTGCATTTAATGATCCTTCATGGGCTGGAACAACTGTTCCTGTTGGATTGCCTCAAGCAAATGGTCAATTTTTGACTACTAAATTTGAGCCAATTAAAAATAACCTTAAACAATTCTTTAAAACGGGAACTATTTTTCAAAATGGATTCAATTTTAATGTTGGAGGTCCAGATTCTTATGCTTTCTTAGCAGTTAATAGACAAACTACTGATTTCGTTGTTCAAGACGATAAATTAGTAAGAAACTCATTCTTATTTAAAGCTGGTAAAAAAGTAGGTAAGTTCAGTATTGATGGTAATGTTAATTACATCACTCAAAAAACATCTGAAACAGATAGTAATTTATTTGACGATTTAATTCAAACGGCAAGTAATATTCCTGTAGGTAGTTTTGGTGATTTGAATCAACATCACTGGACGGTATATTCTACATCTCCAAATTGGACAGTTAAAAATGTTAGAACTGAAAACGCATCAGATTTGATGAACGGAGTTTTAGCTTTAGGTTATGAATTCAACAAACATGTTAGTGTAAATTACACTGCCAATGTTCAAATGAAAAATACGGAGTACCAATCTCATAGAAATGCTTTTAAAGATGAGATAAATACTGCTTATGATTTCAGTCCTTATAATGATAGTGGAAATACTCAAATGACGTATACTGATTTATTAGGTGGTGGTGGAGCAGGAGCAATTGGTTCATACTATTTTGCTAATCAATCTTCTACTAGAAATATTTATGGTGATTTATTGTTTAATTTTAATTATAAATTAACTGATAAAATTAAATTTAAAGCTAATTTAGGTAACAATATTCAAGATAGATATTTTAGAGAAACTTCAGTAGGTGGAGAAAATCTTGACGTACCTGGATTTTATAACATTTCTAATGTTTTAAATATTTATAGTCCAACATCTTTGAGAACTGCAGGTTATAATAATCGTACGATTAGAACTAGAAGAGTAGCAGGATTCGCAAATGTTGATTTGTCTTATGAAGATTATTTATTTTTAAATGCTACAGGTAGAATTGAACAATTTTCAGCGGTTAAAAATTCTTATTTTTATCCATCTGTTGGGGTTTCATTCATACCAACTAAAGCTATTGCAGGTTTAAAAGATAATAAAGTATTGAACTATGCTAAGATAAATGCGTCTTATACTTCTGTAGGTAATACAACGGCTGTACAAGCATACGATACTAATGAATTGACTAAAATTCCTCAAGGTTTCCCGTTCGGAACTTTATCGGCTCTAGCTTACAATAATACTCCTACTAACCCAGGTATTAAACCTGAATTTGTTAATACTTATGAAGTAGGTGGTCAATTTGGTTTCCTTAAAGATAGAATTACTTTAGAGGGTTCTTATTATGTTGCTAATACTAAAGATTTGATTACTAGAGTAACCGCTTCTTCAGCATCAGGTAACTCTTCATTATTGAATAATGTTGGAGAATTGCAAAATAAAGGTTATGAAATTGACTTAGGTCTTACTCCAGTAAAAACTGATAGTTTTAAATGGGATATGAGAGTTAGTTATTCAACTTACAAAACCAAAATTCTTAAATTGGCTGACGGAGCTTCAAGTGTTAACTTGTACCAACCAAACACTCAATTTGGAATATTTGCAGAAGTAGGTGAAGAATTTCCTTTGCTTAAAGGAACAACTTTTGTAAGAGATGATAATGGTAATGTTATTGTTGATGCAAATGGTAACCCAACTAGAAACTCAAGTTTTTCTAAGTTAGGAAAAGGTGTGCCAGATTATACTATTGGATTTACAAACTCATTTGAATATAAAGGTTTGAAATTAACTTGTGTAGCTGACTTTAGAACTGGAGCTTCATCATGGTCTGCAGCTAAAAACTTATTGTACTTTACAGGAGGTGATTTAGATACAGCTGGTTTTGATAGAACTCAAGGATATGTGATTCCTGGAAGTGTTACTTCAACAGGAGCAGTAAATACAATTCCAGCAGGTAATACAGCTTCTGTAGTTGGTACTTATAACTATTTTGCAACTGTTCATAGATTTGCTGGTGAAACTAGTATGGTTGATGCAACAGCATTAAAAATTAGAGAACTTTCTTTAAGTTATGGTTTGCCAAAGAAAATGTTGGCAGGAACAGGTATCGAGTCTTTCAGATTTGGTGTTAATGCTAGAAATCCATTTGTTTTCTTAGCTGATGGAAAGTTGATTAAACCTAAAAATGGTTTAGGAGCTAATAATAGTTATGGAGATCCAGAAGCTTCTTATGCTGGAGATAGAAATGGTAACGCTCAAGGTTATATGAATGTTGGACAATACCCAACTACTAAAACTATTGGTGTTACTGTGAATTTAACATTCTAAAAAAAAACGAATATGAAAAAAATAAAATTTTTAGTACCGATTTTAGCACTTGCTTTTTTCTCGTGCGATAATTATTTGGATATTAATAGTCCAAGCCCTAATGATTTAGCTTTTGATCAAGCTTCTCCTAGCAAGTTATTGCCTGGGGCTCAAGTATCAGCTTACAGAATTCAAGCTACTACTATGAATCAATTAGGAAACGTGTTCATGAACTCATGGACTAGAAACGTTATGTCTTTTGGTAATGGATTCGATAGAGAATTACAATTGCAAATTGATAACGGTTTCTATAATGGAATTTGGGATGGTTTGTTTAGACAAATAAAAAACTTTGATGCTATTATCAAATATCCAAACCCTAATGGAAAATATGATTTGTATGTTGCTGCTGCAAAAATTTGTAAAGTTCACTATATGCAAGAAATTGTAGATTTATATGGTGATTCACCTTATACTCAAGCTTGGCAAGGAACTGCAAATTTAACTCCAGCGTATGATGATGATTATGCAATCTATCAATCTTTAGTTGGAGAATTAGAAAGCGCAAGAGCTCTTATTGATAATGTTGATACTTCAGTTGCAGACGATATTACTCCTTATGATGTAATGTTAGGTGGTGATACAACAAGATGGACAGAATTTGCTAACACACTTCAATTAAGATTATGTATCCGTATGTCTGAAGTTACTGGTGCTAAAGCTACTTTTAGAGATGATAAACTTGCAGAAATTGCTGCTGGTCCATTTTTAAGTGATAATGTTATTGTTAATCCTGTTTTTGCAGCAGCTGTAGATCAGCAAAATCCAGAATGGGGTTACTTTAGTTACGATGCAGCTGGTGTAGTTTTACAAAATAGAACTTTTATATGTATGACAGGTCATGCTTATAAATCATTACAAAGTTATGCTACTACAAATTGGGCTGCTTTTGGTAATAATTATGAAATTGCTCCAGGTACTGGTGTTAATTATCCTAATGTTACTGACCCTCGTTCAGCTAGATTGTTTACCGCTGGCGCAACTGGTGCTCCAAGAAGAGCAGTAACTCAAGGAAGTAGTGTTGTAGATGTTACAACTCCTACAGGTATATTAACTGGTTTAGCTTTGCCATGTAGAGTAGGTTTAGCGGGTAACTTTAATCCTTATAATCAAGCTGCTAGTACTGGTTATGATGGAATTGACGGTTTTGTAATGACGTATTCAGAATCTTGTTTTTTACAAGCTGAAGCAGCATTAAGATATCCAGGTCTTTTTAGTGATGGTCAATCATGGTTTGAAGCTGGTATTAGTGATAATTTTGATATTCGTAATGCTGTTGGAGCTTCGGCCTATACTGCTACAATCAATACAAAACCATATTTTGGTTGGACTGGTTCTGACACTCAAATATTGCATGCTATTATGTATCAAAAATGGATTGCTTTAATGGGAGTTTATAATCCTATTCAATCATTCCTTGATTACACTAGAACAGGTTTTCCATATACACCAATGTCAACTATTGCTGTTAATCCTCGTAAACCTTATAGATTAATCTATCCAGTTTCTGAGTATGTTGCGAATAGTGCTAATGTACCAGCAATGACTACAGCTGAGATTTTTACTATTAATAGTAAAACTCCTTTCTGGGTTCCTGGTGCAAACTAATTAAATTTAGATTATATATACAATTAAGACCGTCATTTATGACGGTCTTTTTTTTGCTTTTAATTATGATTATTGTTTATGCAACTTTATAAACAATTACCTATTTTTGTTGCTTTCAATATGTTATGAGAATACTATTTACCTTTATTTTATTACTTACTTCTGTTTTGCTTTTTTCTCAAGAAAAAGGTAAAACACCAGAACGAAAAAGCTTAGTAAAAACTGCAGAACAAAGAGCCAAGGAACAAGCTAAAAAAGCACCTATAACTTCATACAAGATAATTTCTGTTCAGCATGATACTATTATTTTAGATACTACACTTTCAATTAAGAAAGAGTATGATTATAATTATCTTAGAAAAGATATTTTTGGTTTATTGCCTTTCCCAAATGAAGGGCAGACTTATACTACATTAAATTTCGGATTGACTAAATTCAATTCTTTTCCCGAATTTGGTTTTAAAGGAAAACATTTTGCATATCAAGAAGTGAATGATATTAAATATTATTCTGTAGCAACACCTTTGACCGAATTGTATTTTAAAACAGTTATGGAACAAGGTCAAAATGTTGATGCCTTGGTGACTTTAAATACATCAAAGAATTTTAATTTTTCGGTTGCTTTTAAAGGGTTACGCTCTTTAGGTAAATACATTAATCAATTATCAAGTGTTGGAAATTTTAGATTTACGTCTAGCTATTTTACATTAAATAAACGTTATGCAGTAAATTTTCATTATACAGGACAAGACATTTTAAATGGAGAAAATGGCGGACTAACGCAACCAGAATATTTTGAAGATGAAGACCCAGCTTATAAAAATAGACCTAGACTGCAAGTTTATTTAACCGATGCAAAATCATTTCTTAAAGGAAAACGTTTTTTTGTAGATCATAGTTTTAGAATCAATTCAAAAGATGCTCAAAACAATCTTTATATCCTTCATCAATTGAATTATGAACACAAGTTTTTTGAGTTTAATCAAGTTACTTTAAATTCAGCTATTGGAACTTATGGAACTCCGTTTCATAGATTTGGAACTTCTTTGAATATATCAAATATCATTGATCAAACAATTTATAGCCGATTTTATAATAAAGTTGGAGCCGTTTATGAAAATAAAACATTAGGAAAGTTTCAGTTTTTCATTGAAAATTTCAACTATAAATATTTTTACGAAAAAGAACGTACTGTAGGAACTGTTATTTATCCATCGCAATTAAAAGCTACAATCAATACAATTGGAGGTCAATATGATTACAGAAAAAATAAATGGAATGGAACTGTTGTACTTTCAAATTCTATTTCAGCACAACCAATGCGAAATTTTGATGCCAATTTAACCTATACAATTAACCCAAAAAACAATCTTTCTTTTCAATACCAAAATATCAGTAAGTTGCCTAATAATAACTATAACTTAAATCAAAGCAGTTATGATAAGTACAATTGGAGTAATGATTTTAATAATGAAAAAATCAATAACCTTATTGTAAATGCAAACACACAATGGGTTAAATCGTCATTGCAATTAACTACGTTGAATGACCATCTTTACTTTAGCAACGACAATATTGGTAGTTCTGAGCAGTATGTTTCTCCAAAACAATTTTCAGGAACAATCAATTATTTGTCTTTAAAAGTGGCAAGGGAATTTAAGTATAAAAAATGGGCATTAGATAACACTTTTCTATATCAAAAGGTTTCTCAAAAAGATACTATTTTAAATGTTCCAGAATTGACAATGAGAAACACAATCTATTTTTCAGATTATGTTTTTAAACGCGCAATGTTTTTGCAAATTGGAATTACGCTGAATTACTTCACAAAATTCTATGCCGACGATTACAATCCAATTTTAGGAGCGTTTTTTGTGCAAAAAGAAAAACAAATTGGTGAATTCCCAATGCTAGATTTTTTCGTTAATGCACGCGTAAAACAAACCCGAATCTACATCAAAGCCGAACATTTCAACTCCGCATTTTCAGGAAATAACTATTATTCTGCGCCCAATCTTCCTTATCACGATTTCATGATACGCTTCGGTTTGGTTTGGAATTTCTTTCAGTAACGAATGGCTTGCGAATTTTACTAAACCATTTTCCTGCTGTCCGAGTTACACGGTAACTTCTCCCATCAGGGTTAATCAGCAATCTATTTACATAAAATCAGTAGTTTTGTAAACGATTTTATTATCTATACCTTTGTGCTTTCAAACAAACAAATATGAATTATTCAGAAAATATATTAGGAACTATTGGAAACACGCCATTAGTTAAACTTAACAAAGTTGTAGTAGGAATCGACGCATTAGTTTTGGCTAAAGTTGAAACTTTCAATCCAGGAAACTCTACCAAAGACCGAATGGCTCTAAAAATGGTAGAAGATGCTGAAGCCGACGGAAGATTAAAACCAGGTGGAACAATCATTGAAGGAACTTCAGGAAATACTGGAATGGGATTGGCTTTAGCAGCAATTATAAAAGGATACAAACTTATTTGTGTAATATCTGACAAGCAATCTAAGGAAAAAGTGGATATTCTTCGTGCCGTTGGAGCCAAAGTAATTGTATGCCCGACCGATGTTGAACCAACCGATCCACGTTCTTATTATTCTGTGTCAAAGCAATTGGCTGTTGATATTCCAAATTCGTGGTATGTAAATCAATACGATAATCCGAGTAATGCATTAGCGCATTATGAACAAACAGGTCCAGAAATTTGGGAACAAACCGATGGAAAAATAACACATTTTGTTGTAGGAGTAGGAACAGGCGGAACAATCTCTGGAATTGGAAAATACTTGAAAGAAAAAAATCCAAACATCAAAATTTGGGGAATTGATACGTATGGTTCGGTTTTCAAAAAATACCACGAAACAGGAATTTTCGACGAAAACGAAATCTATTCTTATATAACAGAAGGAATTGGAGAAGACATTCTTCCAAAAAATGTTGATTTTTCATTGATTGACGGTTTTACAAAAGTAACCGATAAAGATGCAGCGGTTTACACACGAAAAATTGCATTAGAAGAAGGGATTTTTGTTGGAAATTCAGCTGGTTCTTGCGTAAAAGGATTGCACCAATTAAAAGAACATTTCACCAAAGACGACGTAGTGGTAGTTTTATTCCACGATTCAGGAAGTCGTTATGTTGGAAAAATGTTCAACGACGATTGGATGCGTGAACGTGGTTTCCTTGAAGAAGAAGTAACAAAAGCCGAAGATGTTATTAAAGATCACATCGATAAAACATTAGTAATTGTTCGTACCGAAGAATTAGTTTCTCATGCAATCGATAGAATGAGAAAATATAAAATCTCACAAATTCCTGTAATTGATATAACTGGTTTTGTTGGTTCTGTTGACGAATCTGATTTATTTCAAAGTTATGTTACTGATAAAGACGTAGCTGATAAACCAATCAAGGAAGTTATGGGAAAACCTTATCCAATTGTAAAATTGGGAACTCCAATTGAAGAAGTTTCTAAATTATTTACCAAAGAAAATCAAGCAGTTTTAGTTGATTTAGGAAATGGCAAACATCATATCATAACAAAATATGATATTATCGGTTCAATAAAATAGTTTGAAAGAAAAAACAATTTATATAATATCTGGTTGCAATGGCGCAGGAAAAACAACTGCGTCATTGACAATTCTACCAGAAATCTTAAATTGTAAAGAGTTTGTAAATGCAGATAACATCGCTTTAGGATTATCTCCATTTCAACCAGAAAAAGTCGCTTTCGAAGCTGGAAGAATAATGTTGGAACGAATCGAAACGTTATTAAAATTAAATGAAAATTTTGCTTTTGAAACTACATTATCAACTAAAAGTTATAAACATCGATTGCTTGAAGCCAAAGAAAATGGTTACACAGTAAAGCTTTTATTTTTTTGGTTGCCATCAATAGAAATGGCAATTAACCGCGTCGCAATTAGAGTTTCAGAAGGCGGACACAACATTCCAACAGAGGTAATTACAAGAAGATATTCTCGTGGAATTGAAAACTTATTCAAAATTTATATACCTTTGTGTGATGATTGGGCAGTTTTTGATAACTCTAATAATACACCTGAATTAATTGCAGAAGGAATAAATTCAGAGGCAATCGTTACCAATAAGCAATCTTGGAACTTGTTAAAATCAAAAATTAGTTATGATGAAAGATAAAAAAGAAAGTCATTCAAAATTTATTTCAAATGTTGTTAAAGGTTTAAAATTATCTTCAGAACGAATGATTCAAACAAAAATTGAAAAAAATCAATCAGTTGTAATCATGCGTGACGGAAAAATCATCACCGTAAAAGCTTCTGAATTACATAAATTATAAATCGGTTTTTTATACGATTCTACAAACCTACAATTTAACGTTGTAGGTTTTTTAATTTCCAATCAAAACACCCGAAACATTCCAAGAACTAAAACTCGTTCCTTCATTTGCTCCTTGCGGAATTTTTATTTGAATTGTGTGATTTCCTGCTTTCAAATCGCCTAAATCAATGTAAGTCGGATTTGTAACCATTCCAGGACACCAATTAGAACGACTATAATCAGATGACGATAATCCGTTTGGAAAATTCCCAGAAGCTGGATTATACAAACGATACGAACCACAATCCTCACGCCAAGGTGTAAAATGAAACACTTCTTTTCCGTCTAAATAAATAGTATTTTTCTTTGGTACAAATTCGTCGCCATTTTCCCAGCCGCCATGACCAGTTGTAATGTAACGAAGTTTGGCATTTTTCAACTCTTTATCTAATGTAAAACTCACCATCAATCCTTTATCAGAATTAAATAAAGTACCATATTCTTGTCCAGCCATTTCCATAACGTTGGTAGAATTAAACAACGGAATCGCAACAGATGATTTTGCAACAATTTCTTCTTCTGGGTGAATCGTAATATTTACACTCACTTTGTGTCCGCCTTTATCATAGTTTCCAATGAATGTTCCGATATAAATTTCTTTGTCATTTAACGCATCAGTCAATTCTGAAATGTCTTGACGGTAATTTACACGTTCTTCCCAAACTTTATCTTTCAGTTGAATTGTGTTGTATTGTTTGATTCCAAAAGGTGTAAAAAAGCGCATCAACTCAATTAGTGGTGAATAATTTTCAGTTGACGCAATGCCTTGATATTGCTTTCCATTTCCGTTATCATAGATTGGAAGTGTTTTAACGCCATTTTGTAAACCATCCAAAAAAGATAGTTTCTTATCCATCGGAATCATGAAAACCGAACCTGTTCTATCATAAGCATCACCATTAGATTGTTCGGAAACATCAATAAATACTTGGCTTCCTTTAGCAATTGAAGGAGTTTTAATTTTCTTCAAAATAATGGTTCCATTTGCAAATCGCATAATACTGTCATTAGATTTTGAAGCATCTGAAAAATTAATCACTTCCTCTTTAAAAATTGGAATAGTAGTAAACCTAGTTTTCCACAACAAATCTCTGTAAGTAAGAATATCAGAAGCGTTGGATTCGTCAATTTTTATGATTGGAAATTGTTTTGTTTTTTCGACTTTTGTTGCGGTTATGATAAAATTACCGTTGCGATTCATTTCCAAAACCAAACCTAAATTTTGCCCAAGAACAGTCGGTGCGCCTTTTACTTTTAAATCAGTTGTATACCAAATCTCAATTGTATTTGAATTGATTATGATTTTAGCTTTTTTGCAATTGTAACCTAAAATTTTTCTGGTTTCTGTTTGTAATTCAAAAGATTGTTTCGCTATTGAAGTACTGTCTTTAGTTGCAATAGCATTTGATTTATTCAAATTAGCAACTTGCAAATAATTCAAATTTGTAATTAAAGTTTGCTCAAATGGGTATTCCGATTTTTCATTTACAATAGCTTCCGATGAAATTAACGATTGCTTTTCATTAGAAAACACCAAAATAGCATCTTGATTTTCGATTAACTTTCCGTTTGAACTTTTTAAATAAGTGATTTTATAATTCGTTTGCCCGAAAATTGAAATAGAAAATAAGAGTAGAATAGAATAAAATAAGGTTTTCATAGTTTGTTGTTTGTACTACAAATATAAGTTTTGAAATCGCATAAACAAATCGTTTTTTGTAATAGCACACTAATAAAATAGCGATTCTATATATGACAACTAAAAAATTAAATTTTACATATAAAAAAATTAATATTTATAAATTTGTGTAATTCGATTCAAAAAATTACTTTAGTGGCTTCAAAGCCATACAGATATATTTTATGAAAGAAGATTTTTTACACTACATTTGGTTGTACAAAAAATTGGACTTTACCAATTTAAAAACCACAAACGGAGAAATTTTAACTATTCTCAACTTCGGACAATACATTCAACAAGCCGGACCCGATTTTTTCAATGCACAAATTGTTATTGATAATCAAAAATGGGCAGGCAATATTGAAATTCATATCAAATCTTCCGATTGGTATGCACACCATCATGAAAAAGATGATAATTATAATAACGTAATTCTTCACGTGGTTTGGGAACACGATACACCAATTTTCAGAAAAGACAATTCCGAAATTGCAGTTTTAGAACTTAAGAAATACGTTTCAAACGAAGAACTTCATAAATATAAAGAACTAACGGCTCAAAAATCATGGATATTTTGTGAAAACCAAATTAAAGATGTGCCAGAATTTGTGATGTCTAATTGGCAAGAACGATTGTTTTTTGAACGATTGGAACGAAAATCAAATCCAATTCAAGAATTATTACAAGAAACTGAAAACGATTGGGAAGCAGTCTTGTTTTGCATGTTAGCCAAAAATTTCGGATTGAATACTAATGGCGAAATGTTTTTTAAAGTTGCCAAATCCATAACCTTTTCACTCATTCGAAAAGAAGCATTAGAAGTAATGTATTTAGAAGCATTGCTTTTTGGCCAAGCCGATATGATTCCAGAAACAGTAGAAGATAATTATCCAAAAGAATTAAAATCGTGGTATGATTATAGTGTTTTAAAATATAAGTTACCAAAACCAGCAATTGCTCCAATTCAGTTTTTCAAACATCGACCCGATAATTTTCCAACCATTCGACTGGCGCAATTAGCAATGGTTTACCATTTACACAGAAATTTGTTTTCAAAAATAATCGAAGCAAACTCAATTGCAGATGTTTATCAGATTTTTACTATTTCGGTTAGCGACTATTGGAAATCGCATTACAATTTTGATAAAATCAGTCCAAAAAAAGAAAAAGCATTATCAAAATCATTTATAGATTTACTAATTATAAACACTATTGTACCAATTCGATTTGCTTACGCCAATAGTTTAGGAAAAGAAAATGCTGAATTGTTGATTGATTTTCTTTCAAATATTCCACCAGAGAAAAACAACATTATTGAAAAGTTTAGTACATTTGGAATTAAATCTAAAAGCGCTTTTCAATCACAATCGTTGTTGCAGTTGAAAAACGAATATTGTAATCATAAAAAATGTTTGCAATGCGCAATAGGATTGGAACTTTTAAAGGATAGAAAATGATAACCAACATTCGTTATTTTTTTGAAAAACACGGATTCCACGTTTCATCGCGTTTAGCTGATAAGCTGGGCATGCGTGCCACCAGCGTGCGATTATTTTTTATATACATTTCATTCATTACAGTAGGAATTGGATTTGGATTTTATTTAACCCTAGCATTCTGGATAAAATTAAAAGATTTAATTCGAGCCAAACGAACATCAGTTTTTGATTTGTAAAATTTAAATAGTAATGCAAGAAAATAATAATCCATTCAAAACAATCTTAACCTTTTCAAAAGACCAACGAAAAGGAATACTACTCTTGTTTGTAATTATAATCGGATTGCAAGTTGCCTATTATTTTGTAGATTTTAATTCAGATAAAAAACAAACTCCAGAAGAACAAAATTGGCTATCACTTCAAGCAAATATTGATACTTTAAAAACAAAGAAAAGTACAACTACCTATACGATTTATCCTTTTAATCCCAATTTTATAACTGATTTTAAAGGATACAAACTCGGAATGAAAACCGACGAAATAAATAGGCTGTTAGCTTTTAGAAAACAAGGAAAATTTGCCAATTCACCTGAGGAGTTTCAAAAAGTCACAGGAATTTCCGATTCATTACTTAATGCGATTTCGCCCTATTTTAAATTCCCAGATTGGGTAACCAATAAAAATCAGAATTCTAATGGTTATTCAAAATCAAATCCAAATTGGAAAGAATACCCAAAGAAAGAAGCGCTAAAAGTTTTAGACATTAACCAAGCCACAAAAGAAGATTTGATGAAAATTTCAGGAATTGGTGACGCAATTTCCGACAGAATTTTGTTTCAAAAAGAGGGTTATGGTTGTTTCGTTTCAATGGATCAAATGAATGATATTTGGGGATTATCGCCTGAAGTTTTAGCAAGTTTGAACAAGTATTTCAAAATTACTTCGTTGCCAAAAATTAAAAAAATCAATATTAATAACGCTTCAATTAAAGAGTTAGGTCAGTTTCCTTATTTTAAATATCCAATTTCTAAAAACATTGTTACTTACCGAAGCATGAACGGAGATTTAAAAATTGAGGATTTAGCAAATATTAAAGCTTTTCCTGTTGATAAAATAAAAATAATTGCCTTATATTTGGAATTCTAAAAAAATAACATAAAAATCAGCGTTATAGATATGAATTCAATATATTTTACAGAAGAACACGAATCGTTTAGAAAAAGTTTACAAGATTTTTTGCAAAAAGAAGTAGTGCCACACATTGAAAAATGGGAAAAAACAGGCACAATAGAACGCTTTATTTGGAAGAAATTTGGCGAAATGGGCTTTTTCGGTATCAATTATCCAGAAGCTTACGGAGGATTAAACTTAGATTTGTTTTACACGGTTGTTTTTTTGGAGGAACTTCAAAAAATAAAATCTTCTGGTTTTGCTGCTGCAATGTGGGCACACGCTTATCTTGCAATGACTCACTTGAATGCCGAAGGTGATGAACGAATTAAACAAGATTATTTAGCACCAAGTATTTCGGGAGATAAAATTGGAGGTTTGTGTATTACCGAACCTTTTGGAGGAAGTGATGTTGCCGGAATGAGAACAACGGCTATAAAAAAAGGTAATAAATTCATTATCAACGGATCAAAAACGTTTATAACAAATGGAGTTTATGCTGATTATTATGTGGTAGCTGCAAAAACAAGTCCAGATTTGGGAAATAAAGGAATCAGTATTTTTCTGATGGATACTAATCTAAAAGGAATTTCGGCTACAAAATTAGATAAACTAGGTTGGAGAGCATCCGATACAGCTGAAATTGCATTTGATAATGTAGAAATTCCTGAAGAAAATTTAATGGGTGAAGAAGGAAAAGGTTTTCCTTATATCATGCAACATTTTGCTTTAGAACGATTAATTATGGCCATAAATGCCCATGCCAGAGCTGAATATGCAATTGATTATACTATCGATTACATGTCGCAACGCGAAGCATTTGGCACTAAAATCAATAAATTTCAAGCATTAAGACACACAATGGTCGATCACGCAACTGATGTTGAACATTGTAAAGTCTTCAATTATGCAGCTGTAGCTAGATTAAATCAAGGTGAGTATGTAGTTAAAGAAGCTACAATGGCTAAATTAAAATCTACTAAAGTCGCTGATGAAACTATTTATAGTTGTTTACAAATGTTAGGCGGTTATGGTTACATGGAAGAATATCCATTAGCACGATTATTAAGAGACAGCCGTTTAGGTCCAATTGGAGGCGGTACTTCTGAAATTTTGAGAGAAATTTTATCAAAAATGATAATTGACAAACAAAATTATCAGCCAGCGGTGAAATAATTGACAATTGATAATTGATAATTAATATTTATTATCTACTTTTGCAGCCTTAACGAGAGGAGGTGTCTATATTATGTTAATTATACCAATTAAAGACGGAGAAAATATCGATAGAGCATTAAAGCGCTATAAAAGAAAATTTGATAAAACAGGAACTGTTCGTCAGTTGCGTGCACGTACTGCATTTATTAAACCTTCTGTTAAAAATAGAATGAAGTTCCAAAAAGCGGCTTACATTCAAAACATGAAAGACGGTTTAGAAAATTAATACTTAATTTTCTTATACATATTTAATCGTTAGTAATTAAAGTTTCATAACTTTGTTACTAGCGATTTTTTATTTTATAAATATGAAAAAATATTTTTTTATACTTTTATGTCTTCCTTTCTTTGTGATAGCTCAAAACGAAAAGAAGACAAAAGAAAACCTTTTTAAAATTAACATACTAAATCCAGGATTTACTTATGAAAAAGGGTTGACTAATACCACTACGTTGTGTTTAGATACTAATTTAAGTTTTGGTTTTGCGGCTCATAACAATAAAACTACTTTTTTAGCTTCTCCTTTTTTAAGAGGGCAATACCGATATTATTATAATTTTGAAAAAAGAATTTCTAAAGGAAAGAGTATTTCAAATAACTCAGGAGGCTTTATTGCTTTTAGCGCATCTTATTATTTAAAACCTTTGGGTAATGATATTTATATAAGCAGTTATGATGGTTTGACATTTGGTGGAGTTTGGGGATTTCAAAAAACTTATAAATGCGGTATTAATTTAAGTGCTAATGCTGGTTTAGGTTATAATTTGAGTAATCAACAATCTCATAAAGTTTTACCAATTCTAAATTTTACAGTAGGCTGGGTAATAGGAAAATAATATGAAACAGAAATTTCTTTTGATTTTAATAGTTACATTTTCAGTTAAATCTCAAACAGTAAGACCTTTGATTGGTGCTGGTTATAATAGACATTCTGAGTTTTCTAATAGTAGTTATTACAATCTTAAAACAGGTTTGGAGTTGAATTTCAAAAAATATTTAAAGCCAGAATTTGAATTGAATTATTTTTTTGGCGGATTTGAAAATCAAACAGATTATGACAGCCAAGGAAATATAATTGATGTTTTTAGTAGAAAAATTGCTGTTTTGAATGTTGGGTTCAGTCCTAAAATAATGCTATTTAAAGATGAGGATGAGTTTTATTATTTTCAATTTTACCTAAATATAATTTTTCTAAAATTGAAGCGCTAGGCGATTATTTATTGATAAATCAAAACGATGCTACAAAATCTATTCGTGAGAAAGAAACAATAAAAGGAACAAAACAATCACTAGGATTGGGAGTAGGAATAATTTTCAATTTATCTAAAACAAAAAAATCCGACTCCATTGCGCTAAATTTATTTTATCAAAATATTGATGCGGGTAGTTTGATGACAAAACTAAATCACAATAAAGTTGAAATCAACACAAAAGATGTTTTTTCTTTTGAAGTTGTTTATTATTTTAATTTGGCAAAAGCTAAAAATTAATTTTCTTACATAATAGTATCGTTAGTAATTAAAGTTTTATAACTTTGTTACTAGCGTTTTTTTTGTTGACTATTTCTAATATACATATGAATAACCAAAAAGCCTTCCAAGATTATCTTCAACTCGAGAAAAACTATTCGTTACATACCGTAAATGCTTATGTAAATGACTTGATTTTTTTTCAAGAGTTTATTAAAATCAATTTTGATGAAGAAAATTTAGTTGTTGTAAATTATAGCATGATTCGAAGTTGGATAGTTTCTATGGTTGATGTTGGAATTTCAAATAGTTCTGTAAACCGAAAAATTTCCTCTTTAAAATCGTTCTATAAGTTTTTGTTAAAAATAAAACAGATAGAATCAAGCCCTTTGTTGAAGCATAAATCATTAAAAACTCCTAAAAAAATTCAGATACCTTTTTCGGAAAAGGAACTAGACAATGTGTTAAATAATATTAAATATCCAGATGGATTTGACGGAATTAGAGATAAATTAATAATTGATCTTTTTTATACTACAGGAGTGAGAAGAGTAGAATTGATTAATTTGAAACTGCAAAACGTTGATTTGTCGAAAAATACATTAAAGGTGCTAGGAAAACGAAATAAAGAAAGAATTCTTCCAATTTTGCCAATTATTTCAAAACAAATTGATTTATATTTGTTGGAAAGAGCTCATTTAGAATGCGTTAAAGATAATGAATATTTTTTTTTAATGTTAAAAGGCGTTAAATTGAATGATTCGTTTGTTTATCGTTTAATAAATTATTACTTTAGTAATGTCTCCGAGAAGGTAAAAAAGAGTCCGCATATTTTACGTCATACGTTTGCGACTCACATGCTAAATAACGGAGCCGATCTAAACTCAGTAAAAGAATTGTTAGGACATTCAAGTTTGGCATCAACTCAAGTTTATACGCACAATAGTTTAGCTGAGCTAAAAAAAGTATATGGTGATGCGCATCCAAGAAATAATAAATAATTCTAAAGTATAACTATTAATTTAAAAATTATGAAGGTAAATGTAAATGCAGTAAATTTTACAGTTGACAGAAAATTGATTGATTTTGTGCAACTAAGAATGGATAAATTAGAAAAGTATTATGACAAAATTGTTTCTTCTGACGTTTATTTGAAAGTTGAAAATACAAGTGATAAAGAAAACAAGATTGTTGAGATAAAAATTAATGTGCCAGGGGATGATTTTTTAGTAAAAAAACAATGCAAAACTTTTGAAGAAGCTGTTGAATTATCTGCCGAATCTTTAGAAAGATTGTTGGTAAAAAGAAAAGAAAAAACCAGAACGCATATTTAGTGAAAATTTTTGCAAAAAATATTTTTATTAAAAAATAAAAATACCTACATTTGCAGTCCGTTAGAAATAGCGGACTTTTTTTGTTGTATATGCCAGCGTAGCTCAGTTGGCTAGAGCAGCTGATTTGTAATCAGCAGGTCGTGGGTTCGAGTCCCTCCGCCGGCTCAAAATTTAAGGTAAAACAATAAAGAAAGTTGGGGAGATACTCAAGCGGCCAACGAGGGCAGACTGTAAATCTGCTGACTACGTCTTCGCAGGTTCGAATCCTGCTCTCCCCACAAGAAGTTTTAGATATGATTATGATATTATCATTTAATGTCAAATATTATATTAAAATCTTTACCGCCGACTTAGCTCAGGGGTAGAGTGCTTCCTTGGTAAGGAAGAGGTCACGGGTTCAATTCCCGTAGTTGGCTCAAAATTGAAAATTTGAACACTAATAAATATATAACTAAGATTAAAAATTAAGTAAAATGGCAAAAGAAACCTTTAA
>CANCFZ010000018.1 GCA_947377425.1 Flavobacteriaceae bacterium | reverse complement strand
TTAAATTCACTTCAAATTCTCAATTCAACGAATCCTTTAGATCTTAAAGTTAAAAATAATGAAGCGCTATTTTATTTAAATAATGTAGCTATTGGTGGACCTGGAGGTGATGGAGGAATTCTATTAAAAATTAAATCCAATACTAGTTTAACGGCAGAGCAAACCTTATCTAGTAATGCAGAAATATTTTTTGATTATGGATCTAATTTTAATATATCTCTAACCACAAATAGTATCGCAACAACGAATATAGAAACAACCACCTATCAAAATTTGACAGTTTCTCAACAAAATATTGACGCTTCCATTTTGGTGTATCCTAATCCAACAATCTCAATAGTAACAATTGAGAACCAAAATAGTATTAAAATGGTGCAACTTTTTGATGTTTATGGAAGATTACTACAAACCAATTTAACTGATACTAATAAAACATTTTTGGATATAACTGAGCGATTGAATGGAGTTTATTTTGTTAAAATTACTTCAGATCAAGGGTCGAAAGTAGAGCGAGTTGTGAAAGAATAGCTTTTAGTAAATTAATTAAAACCACAAATTCATTTTTAATAGATTTGAGTTAGTGGTTTTAATTATTAATGAGGTGAAATTAATTTCTATAGACTACTTAATACAGCTTTCAGTTTTTCAATTTCTAAGGGTTTTAATAAAAAATCATTAAAATAGAAATTGTATTCTGCATTGTCTTTGGCTGCTATATCTGCAGTTAAACCAAATATTGGAGTTTCTTTGTTTAAATTTTCTAATGTTCTTATATTTTTAGTCGCCTCATAGCCATCTAAAACAGGCATGTGAATGTCCATTAAAATATAATCATATTTAGTAATTTGAGATTTTTCTGTGGCTTCAAGTCCGTTTTTAGCATGCTCGGTTACAATATTCCACTTAGATAAAAGTTTTAAAGCAATCATAGCATTTATGGCATTGTCTTCTACTAATAATACTTTAATTCCGTCAATTTCATTTTTAAAGTTTACTTGATTGTTTTCTTCAAGATTTTGAGATTTTTTTAGTTTTAGTTCAAAAGAGAATGCGGAACCCTTTCCATATATACTCTGTATTTTTATTTCACTTTCATAGAGTTCAATTAGTTTTTTTGTAATTGACAAACCTAAACCGGCCCCATCTTTTTTTCTAGTAATTCCAGATTTAAGCTGGGAGAAACTTTCAAAAACTTTGTCTAAATTTTCTTTTTCAATACCAATTCCAGTGTCAGACACTTTAAATGAAATGGTATCATGACTTTCCGCTTGTTTAACCAATTTAACTTCTAATTTTATAGAACCAATGTCAGTGAACTTTATAGAATTACTCAATAAATTTCCTAAAATTTGAGTCATTTTTGTTTCATCAATAAAATAATAATCAAAAATAGCCTCATCAATTTTTAGTTTGAATTCAACTCCTTTCTCTTTGGCTTGAATCTTATAGGTCTTACCAAAGTTTTCTAGATATGATTTTATTTTGCTGGATTGTAAATCCAATTTCATTTTTCCTAGATCAATTTTTGTATAGTCTAAAATATTATTGATGATTTGCATCAAATGATTGGACGAAAATTTAAGCGAATCAATCAGTGATTTATCTTCTATTTTAGAATTCTCACTCAACATGGTAGCTATGGTTGTAACGGCATTTAATGGCGTTCTTATTTCATGACTCATTGTTGATAAAAAATCTTGTTTGATTTTTGCCTCTTGTTCTGCTTTATTACTTTTTGCAATAATGATTGCTTTTTCCTTTTGAAATTCAGCTTCTTTTTGCATGGCTTGCATTCGAACTAGTAAATCATAATTCTCAATAACTTTAAAGTTTTGAGTATTAAGAACGCTTTCTTTTTCATTTAAGTAGAGTTCAAGGTATTCTAAAGTTTTTGCTAAATCATTTTCAGCCTTGTAAATAGAATAGAATAGATGAAGTAATTTAATCTTAATGATAGATATGTTAAACGAATTGCAAATTTCCAATCCAAGAGTAGCGTATTTTTTTGAAGCAACTATTTCGTAGGTTTCAAAATATAACTTTGCCAATTTTGTATAAGCCATTACAAGTCCCAATTTTTCACCCATTTGAGTATGAATGGATATTGCTTCTATAAAATCTGATATGGCTTCTGGGTACTTTTTTTGTGCAAAAAATATTTTTCCTCTTCCATAAATAGCAAAGCCCAATCCTCTAAAATCTTTTGTTTTTTGTTTTATTTCAACAGATTTTTTAATGATACTTTGTGCTAAATCGATCTGATTATTTTTTATATAAATGCCCGATAAATTGTTGTAAGCATTGGACTCAAGATTTAAATCATTTATTTTTTTTGCCGCTTTTATGGCATTTTTATAAGATTGAATTGCTTTTTGTTCATCTCCTGTGAAATCATAAAAGGTTCCCAATGATTTTTCACATTTAGAAATGTTATGATAATCGTTGTGAGTTTTATAGACAATTAGAGCATCAATTAAATACACAACACCCATTTGAAAATTGTTGGTTTTGTAATAAAAGCCTGCTAAATTATATTTAGCGTCCGCAACACCTTTTTCATCTTGAAGTTTTTCATATAATTGAATACATTTTTGGGAGAGATTGAAAGATTCATCATATTTACCAGTAATCATATGATAAAGAGAAAGTTGAGAAATACTTCTGGCTTTAAGATCGTCTAATTCTTTCTCTGTACATAAATCTAAAGCATTATTTGCAAGCCTTAAGCTTTCCTCAAGGTTATTTATTCGAATTGAATAGGAATCATCTAAAAGAGAATTAATTTTTTTCCTGATTTCTTTCATTAGTTAAAGCATCAAATATTAATTGCATTATTTTAGATGTAATAATTGTTTTTAAAATCTTCATACATTATCCAAAAATAATAATATTTTACATCAAAATAACATTTTCTTAATTTGTTTTTTGACTTAGTATTAAATAAACGGATAATTTTTTTGGATTAATTACTATTTAAAAGTCAATTTTTATAGATCATTAGATGGGGTTAATAGGTTTGTATATCAATCTTGCAATTTTTATAATAAAATTAACGAAAACGTTATCCTATTTCTTTTTTAATTCATTTGGAATTCCATAAATTTGTTAAATTATTATTTATCAGATTTAATTTCCAATTTATATCATGTCAAAAACAGCAATATTAGAGTACGATGGCAAAAAATATGAGTTTCCTGTAATTATAGGAAGCGAAAACGAACCAGCTATCGACATCAACAAACTACGCGATTTAACGGGCGCAATCACTCTTGATCCAGGTTATAAAAATTCAGGTTCTTGCGAAAGTAAAATTACATTCCTAGATGGTGAAGAAGGAATTCTTCGTTATAGAGGATATGCCATTGAAGATTTAGCCGAAAAAGGCGACTTTCTTGAAGTTTCTTATTTAGTTATTTTTGGTGAATTGCCAACAAAAGCGCAGTTAGCACAATTTGAAACCGACATCCGTAAATATACTTTGGTAAACGAAGAAATGAAAAACATCATTGATGGTTTTCCAAAAACGGCGCATCCAATGGGCGTTTTATCTTCGTTAACATCAGCATTAACTGCTTTCAATCCAAAAGTTGTAAATGTAGATAACGAAAAAGAAATGTATGAAGCCGTTTGCAAAACAATGGGAAAATTTCTTGTTATTGCCACTTGGACGTACAGAAAAATGATGGGTTATCCGTTGAATTATTACGATAATACTCAAGGTTATGTTGAAAACTTTATGCAGCTAATGTTTAAATTACCAACAGAACCTTACACAGCAAATAAATCGGTTGTAGCAGCTTTAGATAAATTATTTATTCTTCATGCAGACCACGAACAAAATTGTTCTACTTCGACAGTGAGAATTGTAGGTTCTTCTCATGCTGGATTGTTTGCCTCAATTTCTGCTGGAGTTTCTGCACTTTGGGGACCACTTCATGGTGGAGCTAATCAAGCCGTTCTTGAAATGTTGGAGGCCATTCAAAAAGATGGAGGCGATGCCGATAAATATATGGCAAAAGCGAAAGATAAAGAAGATCCATTCCGTTTAATGGGATTTGGACATAGAGTTTATAAAAACTTTGACCCAAGAGCAAAAATCATTAAAAAAGCAGCCGATGAAGTGTTGAGAACTTTAGGAGTTGATGATCCAATTCTTCAAATTGCCAAAAAACTGGAAGAAGCCGCTCTGGTTGATGATTATTTTGTGTCCAGAAAATTATATCCAAATGTAGATTTCTATTCGGGTATTATTTACCGTGCTTTAGGAATTCCTACAGAAATGTTTACGGTAATGTTCGCTATCGGACGTTTGCCAGGTTGGATTGCGCAATGGAAAGAAATGCGCATCAACAAAGAACCAATAGGAAGACCAAGACAAGTTTATACAGGATATCCGTTGCGAGATTTTGTAGCCATGGATAAAAGATAAGTTTAAAAGCTGTTTCAATTGAAGCAGCTTTTTTTGTATATTTGAAATTGATAAATAAAAGAATTATGACTATTTCAGAAAATAAGTTAGCAATAATAGAACTTCTTTTAAACACAAAAAAAAATGTTGTTTTAGAACAAGTTAGAGTGATTTTAGAAAATCAATATGATGAAACTAATGATTATAGAATAGTTTCTGAACCAATGAATGTTGATTTATATAACAAAAAATTAATAAAATCAGAAGAAGATTTAGCTAATGGAAATGTAATTTCTCAAAAGGATTTGAAGAAAAAATATAATATTAAAGATGAATAACTTTGATATTATTTGGACTTTAGAAGCAGAAAATGATTTAGATGGTATTTATGAATTTTATTTACAAGTGTCGGATGTATTAGCTCATAAAATAATTTCAGAAATCGTTTTGGAAGCAGATAAAATAATTTATCTCGAAGAATTTCAAGTTGATGATATTAACCCAAACTATCGTAGAATTATTATTCGTCATTTTAAAATATTATATCGAATTGTAGAAAATCACATAATCATTTTTGCCGTTTTCGATTCCAGACAAAACCCAATTAAACTCAAAAAGTTACAACGATGAATTCTAAAAATAAATAGTTATAAACAAAAGCTTCGTTATTCAACGGAGCTTTTTTATATTTGCCTAAAGCCAAAAGCTATTTTATGCTACAATTAAATGTAAAAAACGAATCATCGCGACTACGAGCTGTCGTGTTGGGTTCAGCAATAAATAATGGACCAACGCCAACAGCCGATGAAGCGTATGATCCAAAATCATTAGAACATATTCTTGCAGGAACTTATCCTGTTGAGGAAGATATGGTTCAAGAAATGGAAGCCTTCAACAAGGTATTTCAAAAATATGAGGTGCAAGTTTTTCGACCAGAAATGATTGAAAACTACAATCAAATTTTTACTCGTGATATCGGATTTGTAATTGATGATGTTTTTATTAAAGCGAATATTTTGCCTGATAGAAATCGTGAGCTAGATGCTATTCAATATGTTTTAGATCAAATAAATCCTGCTAAAATTGTTCGTCCGCCAGAAGAAGTTCATATTGAAGGCGGCGATGTAATGTTGTGGAATGACTATATTTTTATAGGAACTTACAAAGGTTCCGATTATAAAGATTACATCACAGCTAGAACAAACATGCAAGGTGTTGAATACATCAGAAATTTATTTCCACATAAAATCGTGAAAGAATTTGATTTGGTAAAATCTAAAATTGAAGCTCGCGACAATGCGTTGCACTTGGATTGTTGCTTTCAACCTGTGGGAAACAATAAAGGAATTATTTACAAAAGTGGTTTCCGTGAAGAAGCTGATTATGTATATTTGGTAAATCTTTTTGGAAAAGATAATCTGTTTCATATTACACGTGATGAAATGTATAATATGAATTCTAATGTGTTTTCAATAGCACCTGATGTAGTTGTTTCTGAAAAGAATTTTACAAGATTAAACAATTGGTTAAGAGATCAAGGATTTACAGTTGAAGAAATTCCTTATGCAGAAATTGCAAAACAAGAA
Source organism: Flavobacteriaceae bacterium (assembly GCA_947377425.1). GTDB lineage: Bacteria > Bacteroidota > Bacteroidia > Flavobacteriales > Flavobacteriaceae > Flavobacterium. The sequence goes on along the minus strand of CANCFZ010000018.1, from coordinate 13,449 downwards.
GGTTTGTTGAGATGTTCTACTTTACCTTTAATAAGAGATTAAAAATTGTTGTCAGTTATCAGTTCTTCACTATATAATATTTGTTAAAATGAGTAGTTATCAAGATTTGGATATTTATAAAATTAGTTTAAAATTGTTTTATGAATTTCATCCAGCATCATTACTTTTACCAAAACATGAAATGTATGAATTAGGAAGTCAAATTAGACGTTCGTCAGATTCTGTCAATTCAAATATAGTTGAAGGTTACGGAAGAAATCGTTACAAAGCAGATTTTATTAAATTCTTAGTTTATTCACATTCAAGTTGTTTAGAAACAAAAGGACATTTAATAAAGATAAATCACTTATATAAAAATTTAATTCCAGATATAGAAAAATATATCACGGACTATGATAATTTAGGCGCAAAAATATTTAATTTTATAAAATATGTTGAAACCAATTGGAAAACATAACAACTAACGACAAAGATTATTAACCGATAACTGACACCCGAAAACAAAAAAATGAATCAAACAACAAACTCAATCCTAATGATTCGTCCGGTAGCGTTTAGAATGAACGAACAAACGGCGGTCAACAATTATTACCAAAAAGTCATTGACGGATTAACTCCGGAAACGGTAAACACTAAAGCACAAGAAGAGTTTGACACCTTTGTAACCAAACTCCGAATGGTTGGAGTGGATGTAAACGTAGTTGATGATACAGCAAATCCAGATACTCCGGATAGTATTTTTCCTAACAATTGGATATCATTTCACGAAAATGGCGATGTGGTTCTATATCCAATGTTTGCCGAAAATCGTCGCGCGGAAAGAAGAGAAGATATTTTGGATATTCTGGAAGACAACGGATTTCAAATTAATGATGGAATAATGGATTATACTGAAGCCGAACAAGATGGTTTTTATCTTGAAGGAACAGGAAGTATAGTTTTAGATAGAGAAAACGGAAAAGCCTATTGCGCACTTTCTCCAAGAGCTGACGAAGAATTATTTATTGAATTCTGCGAAGATTTTGATTTGAATCCGATTATTTTTGAAGCATTCCAAACAGTTAATAGCGAACGAAAATTGATTTATCATACCAATGTAATGATGTGTATTGGCGATACTTTTGCTGTAATTTGTGCCGATTGTATTGATGATAAAAAAGAACGCAAAATGGTTTTGGATAGTCTTCGTTCAGACGAAAAAGAAATTATTCTGATTACAGAAGATCAAATGAACAACTTTGCTGGAAATATGTTAGAAGTTTTAGGTTCAGATGAAAGAAGATATTTAATCATGAGTTCATCGGCTTATAACGCTTTGACTAAAAAACAAATTGCACAATTGGAAGAACATATTACCATTCTACATTCAAGTTTAGATACTATTGAAGCTTGTGGTGGCGGAAGTGCTCGTTGCATGATGGCAGAAATTTTCCTTCCTAAAAATTAGTACTTGTTTGTCACACTGAGCACAGTCAAAGTGCTCTTATATACAGAAAATCCCAAACTCCAATGTTTTAGTTGGAATTTGGGATTGTCTATTTCGTAACTCGAATATCGTATTTCGTACCTTTTTAAATTCCTCTCACAATACTCAAAATAGAACTGATAATATATTGAATTCCAATAGCAATTGTCAAGAAACCAATAATCCTAGAAATAGCAACAATTCCAGAAGTTCCTAGAAATTTTGCTAAATAATGAGCACTTCTTAAAATAATAAAAATAAGAAAAGCAACAGTTAATATTGCCAAACATGAAAATACAATTTCTTCGGTAGAATTGTGTTCTTGGTAAAAAGCAATTAATAGCGAAATTGAACCAGGTCCAGCCAACATTGGCATTGCTAAAGGTGTTAATGCAATATCATTTCTGCTTTGAATTTCGACTTCCACTTTTTTATTGATTCCTTTATTTTTGTTGAATTTTCCGTTTAATAATGAAAATCCAGAACTTGCAATAATAATTCCACCAGCGATTCTTAGTGCCGGAATTGTGATTCCGAAAAACTTTAAAACATATTGACCTATAAAAAAGGATATGATTAATATGATAAAAACGTTTATTGCAGTCCAAAGCGAAACCCTTGAACGTTCACTTTTAGTGTAATCTTGGGTTAATCCAACAAATATTGGAACCGTTCCAATTGGATTTAAAACAGAAAATAAAGCAGCTAATAAAAAGATAAATACTTCCATAGTTTTAGTGTAAAAGTAGTTCGATTTGATACTTCAAAGGTAAAGCTAAAATCAATTGAATGTTATTTTACGCCATAAAAACAACTAATTTTTGTACTTTTGTAGTATGAAAAATAAGAAAACTCTAGTTCTTGGTGCTTCAACAAAACCAGAAAGATACGCTTTTAAAGCAATTACAATGCTTGTTGAAAAAGGTCATTCGGTATTGGCAATTGGTCAAAATCAAGGAGAAGTAGCTGGAATTTCTATACGAACAAAAAATATTCCGTTAAAAAATATTGATACGGTTACCTTATATTTGAATCCAGGTCGTCAACGTGATTATTATAATTACATCATCGAAACCAAACCAAAACGAGTAATTTTCAATCCGGGAACTGAAAATCCAGAGTTTTATCAGTTATTGAAAGTGAATAACATCAAAGTTGAAGAGGCTTGCACATTGGTTTTATTGACTACAAATCAATATTAAAATTTCGTTTGACTAGTTGCCGGTTTACTGATTAATAATAATCCTAAAAATGTTATTAGTCCGTTTACTATAATTAATTCGTTATCAAAAACATAATCTCCAAAAAGGTTTGATGAATATTTGCTAATGAAAAAACAAATTGCTGGAGAAATTAAGCAAATGAATGGAACCAATTTGTCATGAACGGTTTTTGATTTCATAAATAATCCAAAAGCGTACAATCCTAAAAGTGGACCGTAAGTGTAAGTTGCAATTTTAAAAACCATCTTTACTACCGAATCATCGTTGATGGAATTAAAAATGACAATCACTAAAAACATCAAAAACGAAAAACCAACATGAACAAAATGTCTTGTCCGCACAATGTTGGGTTTGTTTTGATTTTCGGTTTTATCCATCCCAAGAAAATCTACACAAAATGAAGTTGTTAATGCCGTTAAAGCACTATCTGTAGTCGCAAAAGTCGCAGCGGTTAATCCTAATAAGAATACAATTGTTGGGATAATACTCAAATGATGAATGGCAATTTCAGGAAACAACAAATCGGTTCTTGGATTTCCGTCAATCATCGGAACTTCAATTCCGTTTTTAGCAGCATAAATATAAAGTAGCGCGCCAACACTTAAAAAGAAGATGTTTATTAGAACAAAAACTCCAGTAAATGTGAACATGTTTTTTTGAGCTTCGCCAATATTTTTACAACTCAAATTCTTTTGCATTAAATCTTGATCCAATCCAACTGTTGCAATTGTTATGAAGATTCCGCCTAAAATTTGTTTCCAAAAATAAGTGCCTTTCAAATAATCTTCAAAGAAAAACACTTTAGAATAATTACTAGTTTTTACAGCTTCAAAAGCATCAATTATATTATAATTTAAACTTCTACAAATAAAGAAAATCGTTAAAAATACGGAAGAAATTAAGAAAAATGTCTGTAAAGTATCGGTTATAATTATGGTTTTCAATCCGCCACGATAGGTATATGCAAATATTAATGTTAATGAGATTAATACCGTTACGGCAAAAGGAATATGATAATAATCAAACACATAACGTTGTAAAACAAAAATCACTAAATACAATCTAAATGCTGAACCAATTGTTCTTCCAATTAAGAAAATTGTTGCTGCTGTTTTATAACTTACAACTCCCAAACGCTGTTCGATATAACCGTAAATGGAAGTTAAATTCATTCGATAATATAACGGAAGCAATACTTTGGCAACAATAATAAAACCCATAGCGCAACCCATTACAAACTGAAAATATTTGAATTGTAGATCTGGATTTCCAACTTCGCCTGGAACTGAAATAAATGTTATTCCAGAAATTGCTGTGCCAATCATTCCGAAAGCAACCAAATACCATTTTGAATTTTTGTTGGCTTTGAAAAAAGTATCATTATCAGAACTTTTTTTGCTTACTATGTTAGAAATAAAAATCAATAATCCGAAATAAATGATGATTAAAGATAAAATGGCAATTGGTGACATATTTTGTTTTTTGGTTGTGCTAAAATAGAAATATTTTAAGAAGATAGATAATAGAAAATAGAAAAAAGACCAAATAGGATAAATTACAAATCTAATAATCCAAAAATCTAATAATCTATTTTGTTATTTTTGCCAAATGGAATTTTCATCAAAATTATTGGAAAAGGCTGTCAATGAAATGGCACAATTACCAGGAATTGGTAAGCGCACGGCTTTACGATTAGTATTGCATTTGCTTAAACAACCAACTGAGCAAACACATTTTTTGTCTCAAGCACTAACTACAATGCGTGATGATATAAAATTTTGTAAAAACTGTCACAATATTTCTGATGTTGACATTTGTGAGATTTGCAATAATCAATCAAGAAATCATAAGATTATTTGTGTTGTAGAAGATGTTCGAGATGTAATGGCAATTGAAAACACCAATCAGTTTAAGGGTATTTATCATGTTCTTGGCGGAAAAATTTCACCTATTGATGGTGTTGGTCCAAGTCAGTTAAATATAATGACTTTAATAGAAAAAGTAAAATCGGGAACAATTGAAGAGATTATTTTTGCATTAAGTTCTACGATGGAAGGAGACACAACTAATTTTTATATTTACAAGCAACTCAAAGATTTTAACATAAAAACTTCTACAATAGCACGAGGAATAGCAGTTGGTGATGAGTTAGAATATGCCGATGAAGTTACTTTAGGAAGAAGTATCTTGCAAAGAGTTCCATTTGAAAATTCTATGAAAAATAATTAGCTAATATTCTGTTATAACTTTTTTTGTTTTTAATTTTGAAAAACTATCTTTGTTTGCTAAATAGTATTTAATAATGAATATTCGAATATTTTATATATTACTTTTAATAGGGTTCTTTTTTACATCATGTGTGCCTACACAAGATTTGATTTATCTGCAAAAGAAAGGAGATTCAAACAATAATTCAATCACTCCAATAGGTATAAAACCTTATAGATTGCTGTCTAACGATGTCTTAAGTATTACGGTTAAAGCAATAGATCCAAAATTGGTTGAAATATTCAATGTTGACGCTGGAGCTCAATTCGCTATTTCAGAGCAGTCTTTATATCTTAAAGGTTATTCTGTTGATGATCACGGAAATATTAGAATGCCAATTTTAGGAGAAGTAAATGTTTTAGGATTTACAATTGATGAAACAAGACAAAAAATAGAATCATTATTATTAAAAGATCATTTTAAGTCTGAAGCTGGCGTGTATGTTACTGTTAAATTGTCTGGGTTTAAATATACTGTCAATGGTGAAGTAGGAAGTACAGGAACAAAAACTTTGTATCAAGATAAAGTTAATATTCTTGAAGCTATTGCAAATTCTGGGGATATAACAATAACAGGCGATAGGAAAGATGTAAAAGTTATAAGGCAGTTTAATCAAGGTTCAGAAACTTATAGTATTGATTTAACTGATGCAAAAGCAGTTCAATCGCCAGCATTCTATTTGCAACCTAATGATTATATTTATGTTAAACCCTTGAAACAGAAGACTTGGGGAACAGGTAAAACAGGGATTGAGTCTTTAGGCACTATTATTACAATTCTTTCTTTAGCTACAACAACTTTTTTATTACTAAAAAAATAATATTATTAATGTTAGATGTAAAAGATTTTTCTTTTTTTGAAAACCAAAACAGCTTCGATTTTAAAGGTTTTTTGCTAAAAACAGGAAGCTATTGGAAATGGTTTTTGTTGGGTTTGATAATATGTTTAATAACAGCCCATCAAGTTAATATTCGCAAGCAAAAAATCTATTCGTTAGAAACTACTATTGCTATTAAAGAACAAGATAATCCGCTTTTTACTTCAAATACTAGTTTAATCTTTAACTGGGGTGGAAATTCAGATCAAGTTCAAAGTATTGCTTCTACAATAAAATCTCGTTCACATAATGAAATAGTTGTAGATAGATTAGAATTCTATATTGATTATTTACAACAGCAAAAATATTTTGTTCAAGATGTTTATGGAAGTACGCCATTTGTAGTTAAAATTGATAAGTCTAAAAATCAGGTATTTGAAACACCTATTAATATTAAATTTGTTTCTAAAACGGATTATGAAATAACTATAAATTCTAATTCCAATTCGGTTTCCGTAATAAATTATCTTGAAAATTCAAAAAATTCTGTTTCTCTATCTAATAATAAGATTGTTAAAAGATTTAAAGTCGGACAGAGAGTTTCCTTGCCTTTTTTGGATTGGGTTTTAGAAATAAAAGAGAATCCAGGGAATTATGTTGGAAGTGATTATATGGTTGTATTCAATTCATTTGACGATGTGGTTTCTGATTATAAAAGCATAAAAGTTGTTATTGACGATAAATCACCTTCTATATTAAAATTATCTCTTGATGGTACTAATAAATCTAGAATAGTAGATTATCTAAATGAAACTGTTAAAATGCTTATAAAAAAACAGTTAGATAGTAAAAATTTATTTGCTGAAAATACTATTAAATTTATTGATACAACATTGCATAATATGGAAGGTGATTTAAAGAAAGCCAACCAAGACTTGAAAGTGTTTAGTAAAAATAAAAATATTACTCAAATTGAAAGTGGAGGAGATATATTTCAAACTCAAATTATTGATTTAGATAAAGCTAATGACGAAGTGAATAGAAAGCTAAATTATTATAACACTTTAAGTAACTATTTAAGAAAAAGTAATGACTTTTCAAAACTTCCAGCACCATCAGTTGCAGGTATTGAAGACCCAAATATTTTGGTTAATGTTTCTAAACTTGTTGAGCTTTCTGTTAGAAGATCAGAAATGATTTATTCAGTTAAAAGTGATGTTTTGTATAGCAATATTGATAACGAAATAGCTTCAGTAAAAAATGTTTTACTTGAAAATATAAATTCTGCTAAGGCTTCTATACAATTTGAATCTTCTCAGGTGAAAAGTAAAATTAGTACTGTTGAAGGAAAAATAATGAATCTTCCAGAAGACAAGCAAGAGTATATTAAGATTATGCGAAAGTATGATTTGAATAATAATATTTATGAAACCTATCTTCAAAAAAGAACCGAAGCACAAATTGTAAAAGCTGCAAATTTATCAGACATTCAATTTATTGATCCGGCCAAAGATATTGGAGGTGGATTAATAGGACCGCGAACAGGAGTTAATTATGTTATTGCAATATTTATGGGTTTATTAATACCCTTATTTATTGTGTTTTTAATATTTTTCGTCAATAATTCTGTCCAAAACACGGATGATGTTTCTAATATGACATCGTTGCCAATAATAGGTGTTGTTGGTGTTAAACATACCGAAACTAATTTATCCGTTTTTGAAAAACCAAAATCTGCCTTAGCAGAATCATTTAGGGCAATTCGTTCTTCATTACAGTTTCTCTATAAAAAACAGAATGTTTCAGGAACAAAGACATTAATGTTAACATCGTCGGTTAGTGGTGAAGGAAAAACTTTTTGTTGTATTAACATAGCAACAGTTTTCGCTTTAAGTGAAAAGAAAACGGTTATTGTAGGTTTAGACTTAAGAAAGCCAAAGATTTTTGAAGATTTTAATTTAGATAATGATTTAGGAGTCGCAAATTACTTAATTGGACAAAAAACTTTGGAAGAAGTAACCCAAAAGACAAAAATTCCTTTTTTAGATGTAATATCATCTGGAACAATTCCGCCAAATCCATCAGAATTAATCATGGGAGAATCAATGGTGGAATTTATGAATGAATTGAAAAGCAAATATGAATATATAATTCTTGATACTCCTCCAGTTGGTTTAGTCACGGATGCTGTAGAATTGTCAATTTTCGCTGATGTTACTTTATATGTAATGAGACAAAATTTCACTAAAAAAGAAATGGTTAACTTGTTAAATAATCGAGTAAAAAGAGAAGAACTTAGTAATGTGAGTATTATTATGAATGGTTATGAAAACAAAGCAAAATATGGTTATGGTTATAGCTATGGTTACGGCTATGGCTATGGAAACTACGCAAATGGTTACCACCAAGAAGATGTGGTTGACAATATTTTTGTGAAATTATTTAAAAAAATAACTAAAAAAAGTTCTTAAAATTATAAATATATGAAAATATTAGTAACTGGAGGAGCTGGATTTATAGGCTCAAATTTGTGTGAGTATTTTTTGGGTAAAGGTTATAGCGTAACTTGCTTGGATAATTTTGCAACGGGTCATCGACATAATATTGAGCATTTATTTTTAAATGAAAGATTTAAACTTATTGAAGGTGATATAAGAAATCTTGAAGATTGTAAAAAGGCAACTCAAGGAATTGATTATGTCATGCATCAAGCGGCATTAGGTTCTGTGCCAAGGTCAATAGTTGATCCGATAACAAGTAATGATGTTAATGTTTCTGGATTTTTGAACATGTTAGTCGCATCAAGAGATAATGGTGTGAAAAGGTTTGTTTTTGCAGCAAGTTCATCTACTTATGGAGATTCTGAATCACTTCCAAAAGTGGAGGATGTAATAGGAAAACCTCTTTCTCCTTATGCCATTACTAAATATGTTAATGAATTGTATGCTGATATTTTTAGCAAAACTTATGGTTTAGAAACAATTGGGCTTAGATATTTTAATGTGTTTGGAAGAAAACAAGATCCAAAAGGAGCTTATGCTGCCGTGATTCCTAAGTTTGTTATGCAACTAATGAAAAATGAAAGTCCGGTTATTAATGGTGATGGAAATTATTCAAGAGATTTCACATATATTGATAATGTAATTCAAATGAATGAATTAGCGATTACTACTCAAAATTCTAGTGCTGTTAATACAGTTTATAATACTGCTTTTGGAGACAGAGTTACCTTGAATGAGATGGTTCATTATTTAAAAGAATATTTATCAGAATTTGACTCTTCTATTGCGAAGATTGAAATTATTTATGGACCTAATAGAGTTGGCGATATTCCGCATTCATTGGCTAGTATTGAAAAAGCCAAAGAATTATTAAATTATAATCCTGAATATTCATTTAAAGACGGGTTAAAAGAGGCCGTTAAATGGTATTGGGAAAACTTAAAATAGAAAGATATGAAAATCACAAATATTTGTTGCATTGGAGCTGGATATGTTGGAGGACCAACAATGTCTGTGATAGCTCAAAAATGTCCTCACATTAAGGTTACTGTAGTTGATTTGAATGAAGAAAGAATCTCAAAGTGGAATGATTCTAATGTTGATAACATACCCGTATATGAGCCTGGTTTGGGAGAAATTGTAGCGCAATCAAGAGGTAAGAATTTGTTCTTTTCAACGGAAGTAGATAAAGCAATTGATGAAGCGCAAATAATTTTCATTTCTGTAAATACACCTACGAAAACTTATGGTTCTGGAAAAGGAATGGCTGCCGATTTAAAATATATTGAGCTTTGCGCTAGACAAATTGCAAGGGTTTCTAAAGACAATAAAATTGTTGTAGAAAAGTCAACATTGCCTGTTAGAACAGCTGAGGCTATAAAAAATATTTTGGATAATACTGGAAATGGAGTTCAGTTTCAAATCCTTTCAAATCCTGAGTTTTTGGCTGAAGGAACGGCTGTTGAAGATTTATTAAGTCCTGATAGAGTTTTAATTGGAGGAGATTCTTCTCCAGAAGGGCAAAGAGCAATTCAATCTTTAGTTGATGTTTATGCTAATTGGGTTCCAAAAGAGAGAATATTAACAACCAATGTATGGTCTTCGGAATTATCAAAACTTATAGCTAATGCATTTTTAGCGCAGCGTGTATCTTCTATAAATGCAGTGTCTGAATTGTGTGAAAAAACTGGAGCAAATGTGAGTGAAGTTGCAAGAGCAATAGGAATGGATAGTAGAATTGGATCTAAATTTTTAAAAGCTTCTGTAGGATTTGGAGGGTCATGTTTTCAAAAAGATATTTTGAATTTAGTTTATATTTCAAAATCATTTGGATTGAATGAAGTTGCCGATTATTGGGAACAAGTTATTATTATGAATGACCACCAAAAAAGAAGATTTTCCAAAAATATAGTTACAACATTATATAATACTATAGCAGATAAAAAAATTGCGTTTTTGGGATGGGCATTTAAAAAAGACACTAATGATACTCGTGAGTCAGCGGCAATTTATGTTGCAGATAATTTGATTAACGAACAAGCAAAAATAGCATTATTTGACCCAAAAGTTTCTTACAAACAAGCGTTGTCAGATTTGAATTATTTGGAGACTAGAATATCTTCAGAAAACGAAAAATGTTTAACAACTTTTGAAGATCCTTATGATGCTTGTAAAAATGCACATGCCATAGCAATAATGACCGAATGGGACGAATTTAAAGATTATGACTGGCAAAAAATATATGATAATATGTTAAAGCCAGCATTTGTTTTTGATGGTAGAAATTTATTAGATGCTAAAAAAATTAAAGAAATAGGTTTTGTATTTCAGTCAATTGGTTCATAAATTTATATATTTGTAAACTTCATAAATTAATAATTAAAACTATGAGTATTAAAATAGCTGTTGTAGGATTAGGATATGTGGGATTGCCTTTAGCCCGACTTTTTGCAACTAAATATCCTGTAATTGGATTCGATATCAATCAAAATAGAATTAACGAGTTGAATTCGGGATTAGATTCTACATTAGAAATTGATGAAACAACGTTAAAACAAGTTTTAATTGATTCGGGTGCTGTTGGAAATGGACTTTTTTGTAGCAATAATATTGATGAAATAAAAGATTGTAATTACTACATAGTAACGGTACCAACTCCGGTTGATAAAAATAATAGACCCGATTTAACTCCATTATATAAATCTAGTGAAACCGTTGGTAAAGTTTTGAAAAAAGGTGATATAGTTGTTTATGAATCGACTGTTTATCCGGGAGTTACAGAAGAAGAGTGTATTCCAGTTTTAGAAAGAGTAAGTGGTTTAAAGTTTAATGTTGATTTTTTTGCTGGATATTCTCCAGAGAGAATAAACCCTGGAGATAAAGAGCATACTGTAGAAAAAATATTAAAAGTGACATCAGGTTCTACTCCTGAAATTGGGCAAAAAGTTAATGATTTATATAAATCAGTAATTATTGCAGGAACGCATTTGGCACCGTCGATTAAGGTTGCAGAAGCGGCTAAGGTTATCGAAAACTCACAAAGAGATATTAATATTGCTTTTGTAAATGAATTAGCAAAAATCTTCAATTTACTAGAAATTGATACACATGCAGTTTTAGAGGCTGCTGGAACAAAATGGAACTTTTTACCATTCAAGCCAGGTTTAGTTGGCGGACATTGTATTGGTGTTGATCCCTATTATTTAGCTCAAAAAGCTCAAGAAAAAGGATACCATCCTGAGATTATTTTAGCCGGAAGACGATTGAATGACAGCATGGGAGAATATGTTGCATCACAAGTTGTGAAACTAATGATTAAAAAAGGAATTTCAGTAAATGGCGCAAAATTATTGATGCTTGGAATTACTTTTAAAGAAAACTGTCCGGATGTTAGAAATACTAAAATTGTTGATGTTATTGCTGCGTTATCGGATTATGGTATTAACATTACAATATATGACCCTTGGGCAAAACCAGCAGAAGTACAACATGAATATCAATTAGAAATGACAAATGTATTGCCAACATCTACTTTTGATGCCATAGTTTTAGGCGTTGCTCATAATGAATTTTTAGATATCGATATGTCAAAATTACAGAATTCAAATGGAGTTTTGTTTGATGTAAAAGGAGTATTAAACGAAAAAGCAGACGGAAGATTATAATGAAAAAAATATTAATTACTGGAGGAGCTGGTTTTATAGGCTCCCATGTTGTAAGACAATTTGTAAATAAGTATCCAAATTACGAAATCTATAACCTTGATGCTTTAACCTATGCGGGTAATCTAGAAAATATTTCTGATATCGAAAGTGCTTCTAATTATACTTTTATTAAAGGTGATATTGTAGATGCAGATTTTATAAATGAATTATTTGAAAAGCATCAATTTGAAGGAGTTTTGCATCTTGCAGCTGAATCTCATGTTGATAGGTCAATTACTGATCCATTAAGCTTTGTTAAAACCAATGTTATTGGAACAATGAATCTTCTAAATGCTGCCAAAGAAACATGGAAAGATAATTTTGAAGGAAAAAGATTTTATCATATTTCTACGGATGAAGTCTATGGTTCATTAGGAGCAACAGGATTATTTACAGAAACAACTTCGTATGATCCAAATTCACCCTATTCAGCCTCTAAAGCAAGCTCCGACCATTTTGTTCGAGCTTATGGTGAAACCTATGGATTACCCTATGTAATTACTAATTGCTCTAATAATTACGGACCCAATCATTTCCCTGAGAAATTAATTCCACTTTTCATTAATAATATAATAAATAACAAACCATTGCCAGTTTATGGTGACGGAAAATATACTCGAGATTGGTTGTTTGTAGTAGATCATGCGATAGCAATTGATTTAGTATTTCATGACGGAAAAAATCATGAAACCTATAACATTGGTGGATTTAATGAATGGCAAAACATTGATTTAGTAAAATTGCTATGCCATCAAATGAATTCAAAACTTGGTAGAGCAGAGGGTGAATCAGAAAAACTAATTACCTATGTAAAAGATAGACCAGGTCATGATTTAAGATATGCAATTGACGCATCAAAAATCAATAAAGAACTAGGTTGGAAACCATCTGTAACATTTGAACAAGGATTAGAAAAAACCATTGATTGGTTTCTTTCTAATGAAGAATGGTTGAAAAATGTTACCTCTGGTGAATATGCCAACTATTATGAAAAACAGTATAAATAATTTTTAGTTTTTAAATTAAAAACCTTATGCTAAATCCATTATCAAGATAGTTATGACAAATGAAAAATGTTTTTAAAATAACTCCAAAATTATGTCTTGGTATGTTTTGTACACACAATCTCGTCAAGAGAAAAAAGTTGCAGAGGGACTGCAAAAAATAGGTATTGAATCTTTTTGTCCATTAGTAACCGTAATAAAACAATGGTCAGACAGAAAGAAAAAGGTGCAACAACCTTTAATAAATTCTTATGTTTTTGTCAATATTGAAGAACATAAAAGAGATGAGGTTTTTAAAGTATCGGGAATAGTTAGATATTTATTTTGGTTAGGTAAACCAGCAGTTGTTAGAAACGAAGAAATTGAAATCCTGAGAATATCATTAGACGGCATAATTGACTCTTTTGAAATAATACCAATTCAAAAAGACACACAAATTATCATTGATAAAGGACCTTTTAAAGGTG